>JAHFEK010000011.1:0-42401 GCA_023248495.1 Nitrospinales bacterium | reverse complement strand
CAAGGCAACGGACCGATTCCACCACGTCCGTTACCGAAAAGTTTTCTATGATGCCCGCCCCGGACAGCTTGCAATCGGCCACGGCGGAAAGAACGGCGGTCAGCGTCTCCTCCGGCAGGGCCGATAGCGGGCGGTGGTCGCGGTCCGCCACGCCGTGGATGTGGCACATCCGTATGCGGTGGCCGTAGGTATCGATGAAAGCGAGCGGATCGCCTTTTTCGTACATGTGGTGGCCGATGTCGAAACAGACCGACACGCCCAACCCCTTCACCGCGTCCCACACCGGGCCAAAAGGGGTGCCGATGGTATTCTCCACGCAAATATGTTCCGGGGAAACGCCGGTTTTTTTCAGGATATGCTCCAGCCGCGCGGCGGCAAGCGGCAGATCGAAGTGGCCGTTTTGCTCCATGTGCAACACGTAGTTGCCGATGCCCGCCGGGGCGAAAGTTTCAATCGCTTTGATAATGACCGCCTCGCCATCACCACCGGAAGAGGTGAGGCAGCTGGGGGCGGGCAGGTGAAGCGAGTATGTGAAAGAGTCATCCCTGAGCGCGGCCAATTGGCGCAATTCCAGCTCACTGATAGGGGATTTATCCATCGATTCGTAGGCCAATAGCTGCACTTCGGCGAAAACCCCCTTGAGGCGCGCGACGTTTTCGGCATAGCCGGCCGGCCAAACGAACGACGACACGCCAAACCGGACGGGGAACGCATCCAGCGTCCCGCGATACGCATTTAGCGGATTGTCGGTAAACGGCATCAAAAACCCCTTTATTGAATAACGGTTATCGGGCCATATTACCCCTATTGCGGCGGCGATGTTTGCGAAAAATGATCCCGGCGGGTACCCAATTCATTGATGATGACAAAGGGCGTTCGGCCGTTCGGGACGATGGCACGGTAAGCGTGCGGCGCTACCCCCGCGCGGGGGCTTGACGCGGACGCATGGTGATAAGCGCCACAGAAGCGATGATAATCATGGCGGCCAGAATGGTGATGCCGGTGACCTTTTCCCCCGCCAGCGCCCAGCCCAGGAAAACCGCGATGGCGGGATTCACATACGCATACGTTCCCGCCATGGCGGGGCGGCTCTTTTTTAGAATATAGACGTACGCGCTATAGCCGATGATCGAGCCGAAAAAGATGAGGTAAAAAAACGCGGCCACCGAGCGGAGGCTCCAGGCCGCAGCCCCGGCGTGCGCGGCTTCCCCTTTCAGCAGCCCCGCGAGGCAAAGCCACATCCCACCCATCAGCAGTTGCATCCCGGTGGTCTGCAAAGATGAGGTGGGAAGATCGGCGGTGCGCGCCCAGATGCTGCCGTAGGCCCACGCGATCGACGCCATCACCAACGAAGCAAAACCGATGGCATCGATATGCACCGCCGCCACGCCGTTTTGCATCACCAACATCGCTACGCCAAAAAAACCGAGCGCGAGTCCCGCATTCACCCACGCGCCGGGATTCAAGCGGCCCCTGCTTTTCCAATCGAGCAGCGCCATCCAGACCGGCACGGTGGCCACCAGCAACGCGGTGAGGCCGGAGGCCACTCCACGCTCTTCCGCATAAACCACCCCGCCGTTGCCGCCGAACAGCAACAACGCGCCGATGATGGCGGTGGATCGCCACTGCCGCGCCGTGGGAAGCTTCTCTCCCTTCCACGCCATGAAGCCGAACAGCAGCCCCCCGGCAATGACAAAGCGGACGCCGGACATTAAAAAAGGGGGCATGGTTTCAATGGCAAACCGGATGGCGAGGTAGGTGGAACCCCAGAGAATGTAGACGGCCGCGAATGCCGCGATGATTTTTGTTCTGCCGTCGTTCATATGTTGTGTTGTCCAGCATCGGACAAACGGGGGAAATTTGCAAGTAATGCGGTTTCGCCGCAAAATGGTTTCCATGAAGCGGCAACGATTATGTATCCACGCCGCCGCGCTGGCCTTCCTGCTGGCCCGCGCGGCGCCAGCGGACGCGATCGGTTTCTTTACCCCGGTGCACAAAAAAGAGGCCGCTGCGTGCGCCGACGCTCTGGAAAAGGGGAATTATTCCGCCGCCATCGCCGCCGGCCAAAAAGCGGTGAGCGCGAAAAAGAACCATTTCGATTCGCGGCACTGCCTTGGCGAGGCGTATGCGAAGGCCGGGCTGAACCAAGAGGCGATAGAACAGTTGCGGGAGGCGCTGATGCTGGCCGAAACCCCCAATCAAACGATGGTGGTCAATAGCGGCCTGGGTCAACTGCTGCAAAAGGAAAAGGACTACGTCAAAGCGCTGGAACACTACGATACCGCGCTGGCCTATGCCATCGTCTTGCGCGATAAACGCACGCGCGGCCTCGCGCTGGCAAATCTCGCCTCGCTCTTCCACGATCGGGAAGAAAACGGCAAGGCGCTGGAATACTACCGCCGCGCCGTGGATGAAGGGGAGGAAAAGGATACCGGCGCGGCATGGAATAACATGGGAACCATCCTTGTCGCCCAAAAAGAATATGCCGCGGCGCTGGATGCCTACGGCCGCGCCGCCGCGCTGGGGGAAAAGTTGAAGGATAATCTGAGTTGCGGCATCGCTTTGTTGAATACGGGAAACGTCCTGATGGCGCAAAAGGATTTTACCGCGGCGGGGGCGAAACTGGCGGAGGGATTTGCGAAAGTGCAAGGCGCGAAAGACCGCTATTGGGAGGCCGCCGCCCACGAATACTTTGGCCGGTTTCATGCCGCATCGGGGGATATGGCGAAGGCGCGGGAGTTTTTCGCCGGGGCGCGGGATAAGTACCGCGCCAACCACAATGAATACGAAGCGCAACAGATGGAGCTGCGGCTGCGGGAAATCGACGCGGCCGACGCGGCGAAAACGGCGGGCGCGCCGCCCGAAGGGGCCGTCACCGTGGAGCCTATGCCGCGCTGACGCCGCATGTTTGATTTCACCACCGGTTTTTGATATAAATGGCGGTTCGAGGAGAACATGCATAAACGGAACAGGGACAACGATACGATGCGGATCTTCCTGGCAAAGGAAGTGGCCGAGCTGGTGATTACACGGTATCCGCACCTTTCCTTGTATGACGTGAAAGGCGCGATGATGAGCGCCGAGGAATTTATCCTGAACTCGTTCCACCGCCACGGACACGGCGCGGCGGACGGACAGGATGACCCTCTCTCCGAGTGACATTGCCTTTAAAGTTGGCCACTCGTCTAATGGTAGGACAGCAGATTCTGAATCTGCCTATCGAGGTTCGAACCCTTGGTGGCCAGCCAATTAATTCCCCGGCCCTTCACTTTTACCGGACACCGGCGATTTTGAGAGGAAGGTAACAAGCTATGTGGCGCACGGTTTTGTTTTTATCGCTCTCCAACGTGTTCATGACTGTCGCGTGGTACGGTCACCTCAAAAACCTGAAGATGCAGCCGCTGTATATCGCCATTTTGGTCAGCTGGGGCATCGCGCTGGCCGAGTACTGCTTTCAGGTGCCGGCGAACCGGATCGGCTACGGCTACTTCTCGCTGCCGCAGCTTAAGGTGATGCAGGAAATTATCACGATGATTATATTCGCCGGGTTCGCGCTTCTCTACATGGGGGTGCCGATCACGCGGAACTTCGTCTGGGCGGGAATGTGCCTTATCGGGGCGGCCTATTTCATTTTCAAAGACGGCCTTCCGGCGCAATAAACGCCAGGGCGGCCGCGGTTACAGGAATTTTTCGAAGCCGTCGGCGTAAGCCGACGGATTGAAGGAAAAAATCTCGAACGTGGCGCAGCCGCCCGCCACATACGGTTCCTTCTCCATCACTTTCCCGGCGTCTTCCCGCATTTTCCGCCGGGCGATAATCACCTCGCCGGCGCGGCCGGGCAACGGCCCGCAGCAAACGAATTCGCCGTTGCCCACATAGCGGTTGAGAAACGCGCGGTGCGCGTCCAGCGATGCCCGGATTTCGGGCGAATCCGGCGCATACCGCAAAATGATTATCTGCACAGCGCCGTTTCCATGGCCCCAATCATCTTCCCTCCGGCCCATTTTGTAAATACCTTTCCGCGGCGGGTTTGACTATTTTGACATTTATGGTGAAAATAGGGCCACCTTCAATCCCAGTGTCATTAGTTATGGAGTATCAATCATGAACAACAACACGTTTCGCTGGGCCATATGCATCGCCATAACCGCCGTTCTGTTTACTGCCGCCTGCGCCACGCAGCAAAAGGGCGTCCTGGTGGATGTCACCGTGCCGCCGCAGGTGGATCTGAAAACGCTGAGCGGGGACATCAACACGATCAACGTGCGCGAGATCGCGGGTGATCACAACTGCGCCGCGCCGCTTAAAACAAAAATCGCGTCGCTCATCGTCAACGCCGGTATTTTCAAAAAGGAAATCGCCGGGTTTGAGGAAGGCGGAGCCGCCGCCGTGGACGTAACCGGCGCGGTGGATAAGTGCGGCGTCGAAATGGGGCGCGGGGCCCTGTCGGCCAACTTTTCACTGCTGTACAACGGCCAGGTGTGGCGCACCTTCATCGTGAACAAGGATACCAACCGCCCCGGCGCGTCGGAAGCCGAGGTGCGCGATGTGCTGGTGGACCGCGTCGCCCGCGCGTTCGTTTCGATGTTCATTCCCACCACCCGGCAGGAGGTGCGCGTATTCAAGCCGGTGGCGCCCGACGATCAGGGAATCACGGCCGCCATGGGCAGCAATTGGGATATGGCGATACAGCTATGGACGAAGCGCATCGGCCAGTTCCCCAAAGACCACAATGCCCTTTACAACCGGGGTGTCGCGTGGGAAGCCCGCGGCGATCTGCGGAAGGCAATCGCCGATTACAAACGGGCCGCCGAAAATGATAAAGATCCGCTGTACATCGAATCGCTGGCCCGCGCGGAAAACGCGTTTAAAGCGGCCGCCCAAAAAGAGCGGATGAAGGAGTAGGCCGATGCCGCGCCGCATCGCCGTTTTGCTCTGCGCCGTATTCGCCCTCTGCGCCGCCGCCGGGAGCGCCCGCGCCGCCAATTGCACATACCTGCCCGAAAGCCCCATGCCCGCATGGGTGCAAAAACGCCCCGAGATCACCGGCTACTACGTAGGCGTGGGCGTGGCCGGGCCGATGCCCCAACCGCAGGAGCAGATCGACGCCTCGCAGACCAACGCGCTTTCGAACCTTGGAAAGGAAATTTCCGTCACGGTAAAAAGCGCGTTCACCGATGTCGCGCGGCAGGAGGGGCGCTGGAGCGAGCAGGAGATCACCGCTGAAACGGAAACCCGGGTGACCGCGCTGCTGCGCGGCGCGAAAACGAAGGAGAAATGGCTCGACCGGAAAAACTGCCAGCTATGGACGCTGGTTGCCGTCTCCCGCGATGACGTGGCGGCCGTGCAAAAAGAAATGGAAGAGCGGGCCAGGAAACAGTTCACCAGCAAAAGCCTGATGTTGTTTCCGCTGGCGCATCCCGATAAGCCGGACGGCTTGGAACGGCACGTCGGCGCCGCAGTGGGGAAAGTGATGCGCGACATGGGCGTGGGCATGGTGACGCCTGATGTAAAATATATTTCGTGCGCGCAAGGAACGTATTCAGCTTTGTGCGGCGAGAAAGCCGAGACCATCTACGGCGGCTTTACCCTGGAATTCGACAAGGAAAAACTTTCGACCGACGGCCAGTACAAGGCGCGCTTTTACCTTTTCAAGGCGGCGTTCTATTTCAAAGACCGCACCGTAAGCAGCATCGACATCAAATGCCGCGGCGTGGGAGCCGCTTCACAGGACGCCGATACAATCGGCCTGATCGCGGCGGATCAGTGCGTAGCCGACATCAGAAAAAAACTTGAACGCGATATGCAAGGTTCGGAATGATAAAACGCGATATTGGGGAGAGACTGATGAAGCCGCGCGGCACACTTTTCGCTTTGCTGGCGTTGTTGCCGTTCATCGGCTCGTGCGCCACCGCCCTGGAAACATTCCAGGCCACACAGGAACCGCCCAGCGTGGAAATGGTCATCGACCGGGTAAACACCGCCGCGCGCGTGCTGGAACTGGAAGACATCATGCTGCACGCCATGCCCTTCTCGGCCGGATCGCGGTGGCCGCAGGATTGCGCTAAACCGATCCCGGCGGGCGATACGGGAAAACTGGCCGCCATCGCGGCGCAGGACGCTCTTTTCAGCCCCGGGTCTTTTTTCAAACCTTCGGCCATCCGCATCCGGACGCTTTATTTGCAAAGCATCCTTTTTACCAGCGCCCCCGATCTGCACTATCAACGCAAATACCTGGAAACCCCGCCGGATAACGACGCCATCCGCGCGTTCGGCGCTAAGACCTTGGGCGCGAACTACAACCCGGTCTTCAACCCGTCGCTGTACCGGTTCCTCCGCTACACGCCGGATTTCACGCCGGATCGGCGTCATTTTGAGGGAAAATTCGAGGGAGCCGCGGCGGAATACTTCGCCAATCTGGAAGACGCCGTCATTGCGCTGGCGGATAATCAGGAACAACTGCAAAAAATACGCGGCGACATGCAGGAAACCGATGACCGGAAAAAGCGCGCCGTACGCGACATTGACGATGCCGCACGGCAAATAAAGAAACTCAAAGATGAAGGCGAAAGAAAAAACGACGCCGAAATAGCCGAAGTGGAAAACGAAATGGCCGCGCACCGGAAAGAATACGATGCGGCCGCGGCCCGTTATGGCGAACTCCTGGCCGCGTGGAAAATGGAACTGGCGAAGGTGAAAAAACAGACTTCCGCCTTTACGCCGGAACAGCGGGAACTGGCGATAAACACCCAGGCGGCGGTGGATCTGGTTAAAAGCCTGGACGTTGACGCCACCACATTGGTACTCATCGCCATGGCGCGGCTTCCCGACTCGCTTATGAACATGGGGCAAGAGCTGAACCGGCTGCTCCGCGCCCCCCTGGCGGGCCAGCGGATAGCGCGGATACTCTTGAACGTCATCTCGCTCAAGGGCAACATGGCAATCATCAGGAACGAGTTGGGGCAGCACTACGCCGAAGCTGATGCGATGGACGGTCTGTTCACCAACCGCATCAGGACTTCCACGGTCAAGCAACCCGAAAAACCACAGCCCACATCCGAAAAGAATATTTAATCATCCCCCTAATCCCGGGGTGGATGGTAAAATAGACCTGCAAGATGATTTTCGGTAAAAACGCGGCACAACGCCGTAACGGATAACATACGTTGGAGGAAACGCACCAATGAAACTTATAAAAGCGGCCGCTCTAATGGGTCTTGCGATATTTCTCGCGTCATGCGCCAGCGCGCCCCCGCCGCCGCCGAAAGCGTACTGCACCGACGGACGCGAGCTTCTGGTCTGGACCGTCCAGGGCGGCATGGCCTTCCCGGCTGACATTGGAAAAGCATTCTACGGCGTTGGCGTGGCGGCCAAAATCAGCAATCCGGCGCTGTTGCGGGAATCGGCCGATAACCGCGCGATCAGCGAATTGGGCAAGCAATTCGAGGTCTACACCGCTTCGCTGATGAATGATTATATGGCGTCCACCACCGCAGACGACAAAGCGGTGGAAGAACAGCATGTGGAAACCGTGAAGAAAACGGTGGTGAAGCAGACCCTCAACGGCGTGATGATCGCCGATCGCTGCCAGGACAAAGGCTCCGGCGTGTATTACTCCCTTGCCCGGCTTGATGTGGACAAATTCAAGGACGCCATCATGAAGAAATCGGAGCTGTCCGATAAAATGAAAGACTATGTGCGGGATAACGCCAACGCATTGGCCGAGAAACTGGAAAAAGAAGAAGCCAAGCATTAACCCCGGCTGACGAAAGGAAAGATCATGCATAAATTGACTGCTCTCGCGGTGGCGGTAATGCTTTTAGCGGTCGCCGCCTGCGCCACGAAACCGCCCCCGGCACAACCCTGGGACAACGAAGGAGTACGCCAGCGTTCGGGCGAAACCGGCGGCAAACTGGAAAAGGAAGAAAAACGCTAAACGATTTGCGGCGAAACAGCCGGGAATAGCGGGGGGCCAACAATGGCCCCCTTTTTTTTGCGGTCTTCTGCCGGACGGGCTTCACCCTTTCCGGCATGATAGGCTATATAAAAACCAGAATAGGGAGAATGCCAAATGTACGCGGGACACCTGACCGTCACCTATGCGGCCCGTGGCGCGTTGAAAAAACAACTGCCGGTTTTGCGCCCGCTTTATCCGCTGCTGTTGGGAGCGTTGCTGCCAGACGTGGTGGATAAACCGCTTGCCATCCTGTTCGACTATCCCGGACGCTGTTTGGCCCATTCGGCGGTCATACTTGCGCTGGGGTTTTTTATTCTTTTCCGCCTGATGCCCCGGCATCGGGAAACGCTGGCCACGGTGGCCGTGGGCGCGGCGTTTCATCTGGCCGAAGATTGGGCTCAATTAAATGTCCTTGCGTGGCCGCTGCTGGGAACGTGGGAATATTTCCCGCTGCAAGGTATCGGTGAAAATATGCTCTCCTTTTACCGGGGCGAACCGCATCCCTATATGTTTGCGGTGGAGGTGGCCAGTTGGCCGTTGTGCCTCTACTATTGGCTGAAGGCACGGGTTCCGTCCATTGCCGCTCCCGCCGAAGCGCAACTTCCGTGAAAGAAAACCGATGAGCGTCTGTTCCATATCCACCTGCTGGCGGGCGGAAGAGCTGTCCGATCCGCGCGCGCTGGTCGAGGCAATGAAGGAAACCGGCATCAACACGCTGGAGCTGGAGTTCCGCTTGGGCGCGGCGGCATTCGACACCATTAATCAAAACAGAAAAGCATGGGGGATTCGCGTCTCCTCGTTGCACGCCGTCTGCCCTTCGGCAAAGGGGCGAGGCAGGGGGGCCGAAGAATTTTTAATTTCCGCTCTTGACGAGGATCAACGCAAAAAAGGGGTGCGCGACGTTGTCGAAACGATTCGCCACGCCGCGGATATCGAAGCGGGTGCGGTGGTGCTGCACTGCGGCGCGATCCCGGAAGATATGAGCGCGCAATCGGCCATGATGCGCTTTTGCGATGACGGAAAACTGGGGAGCGCCGAAGCGGAAGCGGCGCGTGAGGCGCTGCTGATAAAACGGACGACCGCCGCGCGCAAGCCATTTGCGCAAACGCTGAAAAGCTTGGATGAAATTAACGCGGCGGCGGTGAAAGAGGGGGTCAAAGTGGGGCTGGAGAACCGGTACTACTTCGGCGAGCTGCCCATCTTCGAGGAATTCGGCGTCATCTTCAATGCGTTCGACGGCGGCAACCTGTATTATTGGCACGATTCCGGCCACGCCCACGCGCTTCAAACCCTCTTCGGCATACCGCACCGCAAAATGCTGGAGACATTCGGCAACCGCCTCATCGGCATGCACCTGCACGACGTAACCGGCGGCTACACCGACCACAACGAGCCGGGATGCGGCGAAGTGGATTGGAATATGGTGAAAGGGTTCTTAAAGCCGGAAACCATCAGGGTGATGGAGATAAACCACCGCGTGCCGCTTGACCGCGCTTTGTCGGGCGTCGCCTTCCTGCGCGCTAAAGGAATTTTTAACTAGATCCCGAAGCGGCGGGTGATGATGCCGGCGGCAGCGGGCGCGCCGGTGCCGGGATCGGTTTTGTGTGAGTCATTGAACGGCGGGATGCGGCAAATATAATTCCGCAGGCCCCCGGCGAACAGTTCTTCATGCGGGATGTGGAGCGAAGGGATGTATGCCGCCATCTCCGCCACCATCGGTCCGTACTCGGCGAATTTTCCGCGCGAGGTGTAAACGAACGGGGTGCGGTTCAGCGCGCACTCGGCCACCGTGCCGTATCCCGGTTTGCCGATAACCGCGTCGCAGGCCGCCACCAATTCCTGATGCGATACTTCGCTATTGGCAAGGCGGAGGATGTTGCCTTCACGCGCGCTGGTCTCGCCTAAAAAGACGAAGCGGCAGCCGGGCATTTCGCGCAGCCGCAAGCCATCGATGCCACTCACCCCGTACCCGCCGAACGTGACGAAAAAATGGGGGACATCCTCCCACCCCAGCCGCTTTCTGATTTCCCGTTTTCCCTCGGCCGCTTTTTTGGCGATGAGCGGCACGAAGAAAGACGGCCTTATCGGCGGCAAGCAGTAGGCGAATGGCGTGTAAACCATTGCATCGGCCATCAGGTAACTCGCGCGGATTTCCCGCGCGAGTTCGGAGAACGCGGGGTTTTCATCGCGGTAAAAATCCAGAATCCAATCCCACGTAAAGGTGGTCACCAAAACCGAAGGCAGCCCCGTACGCCGCGCCAGCGGAAAGGCGAGTGGAGCGATATCGGAAACGATGCCGCGCGCCCCGGTTTCACGCACAAGCGCCATGCCCGCTTCAAGCCAGCGTTCCGTGCCATCCAAAAATATTTTCCACCGGTCATACGTTTGCGTCAGATCGTTGCGCAGGCTGTCTACCTGAAACACCCCTTCATCCACCGTCATCGCGCGGTAAGCGTAATCGCACCCGGCCAGGTTGGCATCGAAAATCCATTGCGGCGCGGAGGTAACAATGGTGCATCGGTGTCCACCACTGGAAAGTTCGCGCACCACTTGCGCCGCGCGCACCGCATGGCCAAAGCCGTGGCCGCTGACAAAATAAAGGATAGCGGCCACGGTTATTTCAATCGGAAGCGGATGTTATCGGCCAGCCGTTTTTCGCCTAACCAGACGGCGGCGTAGACCAGCGCCTCGCGCGCGCCGCGCCGTAGCGAAGCGAAGGTGGCGGGATCGACTATCTCCGCGTATTCCAGCCTGGCCAGCGGCTCCGCAACGAGCGTCCTTTCCAGCGCGCGCATCGCCCGCGCGGGAGTTTCGCCCCCGCGCAACGCTTTTTGGGCGGCGCGCAACGCCTGGTAAATCACCGGCGCGGCGGCGCGCTCTTCCGCCGTAAGCAGCGTGTTGCGCGATGAGCGGGCCAAGCCGTTGCGCTCGCGCACGGTTGGGCAGCGCCGAATTTCGACCGGGAGATTGAAATCCGCCGCCATCCGCTCGATCAACGCCAGTTGATGCGGATCCTTCAGGCCAAAATAAACGCGATCCGGCAAAACAATTTGAATCAATTTCAATACCACTTGCAGCACCCCGCGGTAATGCCATTCAAGCTTCTGCCGCTTGAGCGCGCCGAACAGCGGCGGCAGGATGATTTGCGATTGAAATCCGGCGGGGTACATCCGCTCAGCCGAGGGGGCGAAGATAACCGCCGCCCCCGCCGCCCCAACGGTTTTCGCGTCGGCGGCAAGATTGCGCGGATATTTTTTAAATCCCTCCGGCGTGAACTGCAATGGATTCACGAAGACCGAAACGGCCACCACATCGTTTTCGCGCCGGGCACGCTTGATAAGCGATTCGTGGCCTTCGTGCAGCGCGCCCAGCGTGGGAACAAAGCCGAGCGTTCCTTTCAGGCCGGCGCTCCACCGGGTCATGGCGCCTGGGGACCGGATGATGACCGGCTTATTTTTCACGTGGCGGGCTTGCCGGATCCCTTTTTCCCGCCCTTGATCCGCAGACGGGCATTGTCCTGTTTCAGCCGCTCGATTTCCCCCTGCAAGAAATCCTTTTCATGGTTAGCCACATTGCCGAGCCGCGCCACCTCGTCCTTGGCCGCCAGCAGGTCCAGGTAAGCCTGTTCAAGCTGGGCGGACTTGCCGATAAGCTCTTTCATGACCGCCCGTTCGCGCATGACCCTTTCCATCTTCGCTTTCAGTTCTTCCACGCTGAACGGTTTGTTGATGAAATCCGCCGCGCCCGCTTCCACCACATCGACGAAGGAATATTTCGCCGAGTGGGCGGTCATGATTATGACGTCGATTTGGGGATATTCCTTGCCGGCGATCTTGAGCAACTCCATCCCGTCCATGTTCGGCATACGGATGTCGGCGATGATGATATCGTACCGGCCGGTTTTGAGTTTTTCGAGCGCCTGGAAACCGTTCTCCGCCGATTCGCTCTCGATAGCCATGTATTTAAGCACGCGGCCGACCATCTGGCGGATGACGTCTTCGTCGTCGACGATAAGTACTTTTGTTGGATTGTTCATGATGATTTCAAAAAGTTAGCACACAATGAGGCCCAAGTCGACACGGGCTCACCGCGCCTTCCGGAAAAACTCGGTCTTGCGTTCTTCCCCCTTAAGCAGGCGCGCGATATTCTCGCGATGCGTAACAAGGATGAGAAGCGCCATCATCGCGGCGATGACCTGTATTTCAACGCGGACGGATACTCCCAGCACGAAGCGCGAAACAACCAGCGTGACCGGAACCGATACCGCCGCGCCGATGGAGCCGAGCGAAACGTAGCTGGTGAAATAAAGAATGACAAGATAGACCAGGATGGCGGCCAGCAGAGGACCAGGCGCGAGGGCCAGCATCATGCCCGCGGCGGTGGCGACGCCTTTACCTCCCTTGAATCCGGCAAAAATGGTGAAGATATGCCCCGTGACGGCGGCCAACCCGCAGGCGATCATCGCATGAACCCCATCTATGCCTGAGGCCGCGGCGGCGTTCGGCACCCACGCGGCGGCGGCGTATCCCTTCAAAATGTCCGCCGCCAACACGGCGAGGTAGGGACGCAGCCCCGCGAGGCGGTAGAGATTGGTGGCGCCCGCGTTGCCGCTGCCAACGGTGCGGATGTCGATGCCGAGCAGGATTTTGCCCGCGATGAGGGCTGATGGTATGGAACCAATCAAATAGCTGATAAGTACCGCGGCGGCAAATGGCATGGCGGCGGTTTACCGGACGACCCGGTTGCGGCCCGTTTCTTTGGCCCGGTACAGCTTTTGATCCGCATTCCGCAAAAGGAACTCCGACGCCGTGGTTCTCTCTTCCGTCGCATCCGCCACGCCCAATGAAATGGTGGCGCTAATGCGATTCTCGTCCCACATAAAAGCATGGCTCGCAATATCGGCCCGCATACGTTCGGCCACCAAGGCGGCCTCCTCGGCGGAGGTTTCGGGAAGCAGAATCACGAATTCCTCGCCCCCATACCGGGCAACGGTATCGACCTTGCGCAGGTGGCTTTTCAGGATTTTGGCCGTTTGAGCCAACACCACGTCGCCGCAGGGATGCCCCCAGGTGTCATTAATCTTCTTGAAAAAATCTATATCGGCCATGATGACGGAGAGAATGCTGTTGTAACGGTCGAAGCGCTCCCACTCGGCGGCAAGCTGCTCGAAAAAATGGCGGCGATTGAAGACGCCGGTCAGGGAATCGGTCACTGCCATCTCCTGGATTCGCCGGTATTGCAGGGCGTTGGAGATGGCGCTGGCGATGTGTTCCGCCGCGAGCATGATAAAAGTGAAATCCGGCTTGTTGAAAAAGCCGTGCGAATTTCCGTTGAGGTTCATCACGCCGATCAGCCGGCTGCCCATTATCAGCGGCACGCCGATAGCGTAGTCGTCGCGGTATTTTTCGCGATGGCCGACGCTATACGCGGATTTGGAGAACTCAGTGATGTGGATGACGCGCTTTTGCTCCACCACATCGCGCATCAGAGGCGTCTGATCAATTTCCAGCACCAGTTCCCGGGTATCGGCCAGATAGGGATGGTTGGAAGCAATCAGCGCCATCTGCTTCAACTTTTCATCGTAGAGGAAAATGGAAAAAAGCTCGACGTGGATGATGGAAGTGAGATGGGCAAGCAACTCGGCAACCAGTTTTTGAATGTCGAGCTGGTTGATGGCGCTGGAAAATTCGACCATCGCCGACAGTTGTTTCTGGTAGTTGTACAGCCGCTGAAACGAGCGCAGCCGCGCGAAAAGCGCGTCGTAATGGAACGGCTTGGTGATGTAATCCATGGCGCCGCTATCCAGCCCCTCCACCATGTCGCCGGCCATGTCCTTGGCGGTCAGGAAAATAACATTGATATTGGCGGTGACGGGGTCTTCCTTGATGTGGCGGCAGGCGGTGATGCCGTCCATATCCGGCATCATACAATCCATGATGACAAGATCGGGCCGCGCGCTGCGCGCCAAGACTATCGCTTCCCGGCCATTTTCCGCGGTGATCACTTCGTAGCCTTCGCCCTTGAGCGCCGTCTCCATGTTCAGCAGAAGATCCTGCTCATCGTCGACCAGCAGTATTTTGATGGGAATCACGCGGCGCCTCCCGCCGAACGTTTGACGCGCGCGAGAAACTCGCCGGCGTTGTAGGGCCGGGCGATAACATCCGCCGCCCCCGCCTTGAGCGCTTGCACCTTGTCGCCTTCGGTAAGGCCGTCGCCCAGAAAAATCACGGGGATTCGCGCGGTGGACGGGTTTTTTTTCATTTCGCCGTATATGTCATAACCGTTCATACCCTCTCCAAGATAGTCGATTAGAACCAATTGGGGAAGGGCCTCGGTGATTTTTGCCAGTACGTCATCGCCCGGCATGGCGGTAATGCAATGAAATTCGCGGCGCAGAATCTCTTCGTCCCTGCCGCGCTGTGCGCCGTCGGCCACCGCCAGCACGATTTTTTTCCGCATCGCCAACGACACCGGCAGCCGAAGGGTGAAAACCGCGCCCCCGCCCGGCGCATCCGTGGCGGTCACCGTGCCGTTGTGCAGTTCCGCCATCTTCCGGCAGATGGCCAGCCCCAGGCCGGTTCCCTTGTACTGCCGCTGAACCGAGGAATCGGCCTGGAAATAGCGGTCGAAAATCTTCTCTTTCAGATGATCCGGCACGCCGATGCCGCTGTCGATGACCCGAAACGCAACCGCCGGATCCGGCCCGCCCGCGATAGGGGACACTTCCAGAATGATTGAGCCGCCTTTGGGGGTGAATTTGAGGGCGTTGGAGAGCAGATTGTCGAGAATCTGGCAGACCATCCGCTCGTCGGCGTAAATGTGGGGAAGCCCTTCCGATAAAATCAGCGTAAGCGAAACTTCCTTTTCGGCGCAGGCGTAGCGGAACGATTCGTGGGAAAGACGCGCCGCGTATTCCGGTTCCATCAATGCGGCTTTCAGCGACATCATGTTCGCCTCCAGCTTCGCCAGATCGAGCATGTCGTTGATGAGCAGCGTTTGCCGCTCCACGTTGCGCAGGATCATGGTGAGAAAGACGCGCTGCTGCCCGGTGATTTCACCCAAGGTTCCGCGCAGAAAATTCTCTACGGCGCCCCGGATGGCGGTGAGCGGCGTGCGCAGTTCGTGGGACACCATCGACTGGAATTCCGCCTTAAGCCGCTCGACCTCTTTCTCCTGGGTTACGTTGCGCAGCACCACCATGCGGCCGGTTTGCGCGCCGTCTTCCTCCACCACCCTCACGGCGACCCGGTAATCGATGGAAAAGATCGCGGCGGGCGTCTCGTCTTCCGTCCGCAGGTCGAAAGGATCGATGCCGGTGAAGGCCTTAAGATCTTCGAGCGAGAATCCTTTGCCGGTTCCTTCCGTGCGGAAAATGGCGCGGGCGGCGGGATTGAGCATTTCTATTTCGCGGCGGCTGTTGACGAACGCCACGCCATCGGACATGGCGTTGAGCAGCGATTCCATTCTGCGCCGCTGCCCCTCCTGCTCTTTCTTGAGCTTGAGGAAGCGAACCGACTGCCGGGCGAGAATCTCGTTCATCGCCCTGAGTTCCTTGTTTTTTTCACGCACGTCGCCCGCCAGGCTCTCCTGCTCGCGCTGGGCGCGGAAACGCAGGATGGCGTTATCAACCGTCTCGGGAAGCGTGCCAAGATACGTTTCTCCGCGCACGATGACGTGGGCGCCCCCGCGCCGATACACCTCCTCCATCGCCACGCCGTCGTCCGGCGCCGCGATCAACAGCACGGGGAAACTAAAGTGGCGTTGCTCCATGAGATCGAGAAAATCGATGCCCGATTCGTCCGGTTGCGGATGCATGGCGACCACTGCGGCGTCATAGTCGTAGTATTTCACCTGCACCAGCGACCGTTCGATCGAGTTCACCCAGTCACACGTTATGGGGATGCTCCGCTTTTGAAAGTAGGCGGAGATCCGCGCGGCGGCGGCCTCTCCCTCCCGTTGGTCCCCCTCGACGATGAGGATGCGGGGGGCGTCGTTGGTCATATAGCGGTTCACCGGTCATCTCCGTACATAATTGGTTGATTATACCCTTTATGGGGAAGCGTATTGCGCCGGCACAGCCGAATTTATTATGTTGCGGGCCCGCAAGGGCGGGGGCCTGCCTCCAATCGGGAACAACCGCGCTTAAATCCCGCGGCGCCTGACTCCCGCCGAATTATCCCGCGTTTGCCTTGCGCGGTGGCGCGGTTTGGTGGTTGAATGGCGCGGATGAACCGCCTTGATGCTCTGGGATTATTTGCCGGAACGCTTACCACCATCGCGTTTTTGCCGCAGGTGGTGCGGACATGGCGCACACGCAGGACGGACGACCTATCGCTGGCAATGCTGGTGTTGTTCACTCTTGGCGTGGGGTTGTGGACGGTCTACGGCGTCATGATGAAGTTATTGCCGCTGATCGTTGCCAACGCCGCCACGCTTCTGCTCATCTTTTTTATATTATGGGTAAAGATACGGAACCTCTCGCGCCGCCCGTAATCCGCTTTATCCTGTTTTTGTCATTCTGTTCCGCCGCTCCTTCGTCTGCGGCCCAGGATGACAAAGCCTATACCGCTTTGAGCAACCACGCGAGCGCGATCGACGGATCAAGCGCCGACACCTCCTTCGCCGCCGCCAGCGGATGCCGCGCCAACGCTCCCGCCGCGAACGCCGGTTCCAGAATGAAGGCTCCCGCTCCCACGGCGATAACCGGCAGGTTGAACAGACGGGCCGCCGCGACTATTAGCGCGCGCTGAATGTCCGCCGCCTCGCGCGCGGCCGCCAGCAGATCGTTTTTACCCAGATCACCGTCATCCGCCAGAAACGTGCGCGAGAAGCGGCGGGCCGCCGCCCGCGCGGTCTTGGGCCCGCCGTCCGGCGTGGGACAAGCATAATCGCGCGGCCCAATGTGCTTGAGCAGCAGGTGAACGTCGGCCATGATGCAGAACGTCTCGGCGGCCAGCGGCGTTTTTTTACCGCCTATCATCAATGCGCCCGTTACCGACGGAAGCGGCGTCCGCAGCGCGCCGGTGTAAAGCAATTCACCGTGGCGCATCCGTGCGTAATCGGTAAAACCCTTGTTGGCGATGCGGCCATCCCGCACCGGCGTGAGATCGGCGGTGGTGCTGCCGATATCAACCAGCAGGAAGTTTTTGGCGGGCAGCGACAGGCGGCGCGGCACGAGGGACCAGTTGGCGCTCGCAGCTTCCCGGGAGCGGCGCACCGCCTGTTTGGGTGAAAGCAATTCCCCCGTTACGCCATAGACCGCCACGAAGCCAAAGGCTTTTTGGGCCGCCTCCACAATATGCCGCACCCCCTCGCGGCGGTTTGCAAAGCAATCGCACAACTCGCCGGTCATGGTGATGGCAACGGCATACGGTTTTTGCGGCTTGAGCGTTTTCAGGATGGCGGCCAATTTGTCAGGCTGTTTCCACAGCTCGAACGGCACAATGCCACGCGCCGGTTTTCCCCGCGCCGGAAGCAGCGCGTATTTAACGAATGCCCCGCCTATGTCCAGCCCAAGAAAATTCATTGCTTCGTGCCAAAGAGGGCGTACCGGGGGATGTTGAACGGCGTGGCGGCGCTATAGAGAGGGTAGGATGAGGTAAGGCGCGGATTGACCTCGATGAGCGTCAGCGCGCCGCCATCGTCGACGAAATCCATCCCCCAATAGCCGCGTAAAGTGGGAATGGCCGATTTCACGGCGCGGGCCATCGCTGCCACCTTTTCGGTATGAGGATATTCGATTGGCCCCTCCACCCCTTCAAAACGGAGTTGCGGGGCTACCATTATTTTTTGGCGGCAAACGCCCAACAGTTCCACTTCGCCATCGTAACTCAAAATACCCGCCGAAAAATGCCCGCCGGGAATGAAGGGTTGCACGATAAATCCGATGTCTTCTGGCAGGTTAAGCACGGCCAGCTCATCGGAATTCTGGATTAAAAAGGTGTTGTCACAGCCAGCCCCATCCGCCGGTTTCACCACGTAAGGGAAGGTTGCGCACATTCCATCAAAGGGATGGCTTTCCGGCATGTTCACCAAACCGCGCAAGCAACGGTTGGCAAGCAGCTTGTCACCGCATGTTTCCACGGCAGGGGAAGACGTGCCGATCAGCCGCGTCTCCATCGATTCGGCCAGCCGGGTAAGGCTTAAAAGCTTTCCGCGCGTCTCCGGGGCTATGATCCAAACGGCGTCGTGGCGGCGCATCTCGTTCCGCGCGGTTTCCATAAGGCTGCCGTGAACGGGTACGATGTCGCAGGGGATGCCGCTGGTATTGAAGTCGGAATGGATAAGGCTGGTGACGCGGGAAAGTCCGGCCTTTTGGCAATCGTTGACGAGGGCGGCCAGCATGGCGCGCCCCTCGTCGTAAAAAGGCCGTCCTCCTTCGCCCCCCGCGCAGGCGTATTCAACAGCCAAAAGCCGCACTTATCAGCCCTCAAATTCGGATTTGATGCATTCGATGGTTTTGTCCAGCGCCGACGGCTCGAAACCGGTGGCCGCCACCAGCTTTGCATTTGATAGCGAGCAGTCCTTGGGACGCTTGGCATCCATCGCGGCGTCGTCCATGCCGATGGCTTCTATCAGCGAGCGGTCGAGCCCCAGCTTTTCGGCCAGCACCATGCCGAACGCATGGCGCGATTCCTTCCTCCCCGGCGAAAGGTGATACAGACCGGTGAGGTTGCGCTCCAGCATCAGGCCGATGGCGGCGGCGCAATCGCCAAGATAAAAGTGGCTGCGAAACTGGTCGGCGTAAAGGCGCGCTTTTTTTCCCGCGCGCAGCGTTTCGACGAGCCAGCACGCGAATCCGCGCGGGGGGATACCCCCCTTGCCAACGACAATGGCCGTGCGAGCGATGGCGTAATCGGCCATCGTGGCGGCGGTTATCCGCTCCCCCTCGAGTTTCGTTTCAGCGTACCAGCTTAAGGGATTTGGTTTGTCGTCTTCGGTGTAATCCCCTTTTTTGCCATCGAAGACGAGGTCGGAGGACAGGTAAATCATCCGCGCGCCCGACCGGGCCGATTCTTCCGCCAACGCGCGGGTGCCGTCCACATTCACCCGCCGGCAGAGATCGCGGCCTGTTTCGCATTCGTCGGCATTGGTCATGGCGGCGCAGTGCACCACCGCATTCGGCATCACGTGATCGACGGCGATCCGCACGGAGAGCGGCTCGGCGATGTCCATCGTCACGCATTCGATGCCGGAAATGCCCCCGGTGCGCACCGCCGCCACCACATGGTGCCGCACCGCGAGATGCCGGGCCACGCGATGGCCGATCTGCCCCGCCGCGCCGGTAACAAGAATTTTCAGGGTTGTTTCCTCCGCCGCGCCCCGTGCGCGATGAAGTGCCACACCGCAACCGCCACGCAGGCGTAGGCGAACACCTCGCCGTACCGCGTGTAGAACGTTTGTCCGCCAACCGGGGGGATAATCACCGTTTCCACCGCGGTCATCGTTTCAAAAAGCGGCGTGGGATGCAGGATTTTTCCCGACGCGGTGACGGCGGCGGTGATGCCGGTATTGGCGGCGCGCAGCACCGGCATGCGGTTTTCCACGGCGCGGAACGGCAACGCCATCAATTCCTGGGCGCTGGCGGCGCTGCGGCCATACCATGCGTCGTTCGTCACGTTCACCATAAGGCGCGCGCCGTTTTGGGCAAAAGCGCGCGCGCCTTCGGGGAAAATGATCTCATAGCAAATCTGGACACCGGCGGATATGCCGTCCACGCGCAACGGCTCCGTGCTTGTCCCCGCGACGGTATCGCCGGTGACGGCTTTGGTTACATCCCGCGCGAAAGAAAGAAATTCGCGGTACGGCACATATTCGCCGAACGGAACAAGGTGGATTTTATCGTAACGGCGTTCGCTTCCATCCGGCCTGACCAGAAAGGCGCTGTTGAAATAACGGTCTTCACCTTGCGGGCCGCGCTCCCAGGCCATCCCGCCGAAAAGCAGCGGCACCCCCCCCTCACGCGCGGCGGCGCGCACCGCCTCGGTGTAATGGGGCGTGTTGCCGTAATAAAACGGCGCGGCCGCCTCGGGCCAAATGATCAGATCGGGTTTTTTTTGCGCCGCATCGCGCGTCATGTCCAGGTAACGGTGAACCACCATATCCTGAAATCGCGGATCCCATTTTTCATCCTGCGATACATTCCCCTGCACCATGGCGGCGGTGAAGGGAACCCCGCCGGCTTTCTCCAGCGCGCTGATTTCACCCATGCCCCAAAAAACGTTGACCGCCACCACCGCCAGCGCCGCCAACGGCACGATCGGAGAGGCGGCGCCCTGTTGTACCCGCCCCAGGAAATAGCTGATGGCCGCGTTTACAAATATAATGAGGAACGAAACCCCCGCCACCCCGGTAAATGAAGCGATCTGTATCATGGGAGGCGATGCGTGCTGACAGAACCCCAGAAACAGAATCCCCCGGACGCATTCCAACGCAACGTAGTAAACCGGAGCCATTATCACCGCCTCGCCGGGGGTGCACCGAGAGACCAGCCACGCGAAAAGGGAAAAATACAATGCCAAATAGGCGTCCGGCAACAGAATAAGCAAGATGCTTAACAGGGGATGAATGTGGCCGTAGACCGCAAGCGCGGTATACAGCCAATGGAGCGCCGCGACAAAAAAGACAAATCCCATGGTAAAGCCCAACAGCAGCGCGGTGGCGGGCCGCTTGCCGTCCAGCGCCACAAGAAGCGGGACAAACGCGAAAAACGCGGCGAAATGAAGGCCAAATGGCGGAAAAGCGAGGATGAGCAGTACGCCGCTCAATATCGCCATGCCGGCCGGCCCGCCCCCCGCTAAACGAACTATTTTTGTGCCCATGATAATTAGTTGCCATTTTGAACCAAAATGAATTTAAAATTAACACAATTATGAATGGACTGGGAGAACGGCTAAAAAAGGAACGGGAAATGCGCGGCGTGAGCCTGGATGAAATAGCCAAGGCCACGCGCATCAATAAATCTTTCCTTTCGGCGCTGGAAGAAAACAATTTCGACGCATTGCCCGCGCCGGTATTCGTCACCGGCTTTTTGCGTTCTTACGCCTCGCATCTCGGCATGGACGCCGACAGCCTGGTGGCGGAATACGAAATCGTCAAGAAACCGTTGAAAGACTTTCAGCCGCTGATACCCGAGGGTCATAAAGCGCCGATCATTTCGAAAGAAGAAATGAACCGCAACTTCCCCCTCATCAGCGCCGTTGCGGGCATTCTGCTCGTGGCCGGGCTGCTGGCGGTGTTTGTCACGCGCTCAAAAGCGCCGCAGCCGGCCGCCACAGTGCAAAAAGCGGAAGAGGAGGATTTGTTGACGCAACCCCCGGAACCGCCTCCCGCGCAGCTCCCGGCGGTAGCGGATCAGCCGCCTTTGGAAGAGCCGGCCCTATCGCATGAAACCGCGGCGGTAAAAACGCCGGAACCCGCCCCGGCAAAACCAACCGAGAAACCGGCCGTCATGAAACCGGAACCGGCGAAGCCGGTTGAGAAGCCGGTCGAAAAGGCCGTCCCCGCAAAGCCGGCCGAGAAACCAAAACCGGAGATGGCGCAGGAATCCACCCAAAAGGGGACGTATAAGTACAGCTTGGCGCTTACGGCCATCGATCAGGATGTGTGGGTATACGTGCTTATCGACGATTCCGACGTGCGTGACATGTACGTGCGGCCCGGCCAAACCGTTTTCCTGCGCGGCAACCAAAGCTTTGTGCTCACCACCGGCAATTCCTATTATCTGAGGGTGAAATTGAACGGCCAAGCGGTTGAAATCCCCAGTGCCTCCACCAACAAGGTCGTCCGCAACTGGCCGGTTCCGCTGCCCGGTTGAAACGGCATGCCGGATAACGTTCTCGGCATTATCGGCCACCCCGTCGCTCACTCCCTGTCGCCGCTCATGCACAACTTCGCCGCGAAGAAGCTGGGCCTTCCCTATACCTACGCCGCGTTCGATGTGGATCCGGCGCACTTGAAAAAGGCGGTGGAGGGAATTCGCGCGCTTGGCATCGTGGGAATGAACGTGACAGTCCCCCACAAAATCAGGGTGATGGGTTTTCTGGATATTGTCGACGAGGAAGCGAATCGTATCGGCGCGGTGAACACCGTGATTAACAAGGGCGGGGTGCTGCATGGCACCAACACGGACGGTATGGGCTTCTTACGTTCCCTGGAAAAGAAGGGTTTTAATCCGAAGGGAAAAAAGGCCGTTATCATAGGGGCCGGCGGTTCTTCCCGCGCCATCGGTGTTTCACTGCTGCGCAAAGGGGTGACAAACCTTTCGGTTATTAACCGGTCGAAGAATAGCGGATCGAAGCTGGTTGAAACGCTTTCCCATTTTGGAAATGCCGACCTTATTCAATCAAGCGAAACGGCGCGCGTCCGAAACGCGGTTTTGGAAGCCGCCCTCGTGGTGCAATGCACTTCTCTCGGCATGAAAAAGGGCGATCCGCTGCCGCTGCGCGATCCGGCCTTCCGCAAGGGGCAACTTGTCTATGATATAATCTATGCGCCGGTGGAAACCCGCTTCCTTGCCTCGGCGCGGAAGGCGGGGGCCGATACCATGAACGGGCTGGCGATGCTGGTGTATCAGGGAAGCGAATCGTTCCGGCTGTGGACCGGCAAAAAGTTTCCCGAAGAATCGGCGCTAAAACTGCTCAAGGGGAAATTGGGGAGAGTGTAACGTGGCAAAGATAGACGCGTTTTTCAAACTGATGAACGATCAGGGGGCCTCCGACCTCCACCTCGCCTCCGGCAACCAGCCCATCGTCCGCATCAACGGCGAGATGGAGCGGATCAAGTACAAAGTGCTCGGCAACGACGAGCTCAAAACGATGCTGTACGAAATCGCGCCGGAAGAAAAGGTGAAGCTTTTTGAAGAGTGCGGCGACATCGACTTCGGCTACGAAATACCGGGCCTCGCGCGCTACCGCGCCAACTTCTTCATGCAAAAAAACGGCATCTCCGCCGTGTTCCGCCAGATACCCCAGAAGATACTCACCGCCGAGGATCTCGGCCTGCCGGAGGTGTGCAAGAAATTCGCCATGCTGGGCAAGGGAATGGTGCTGGTCACCGGCCCCACCGGCTCGGGCAAATCCACCACGCTGGCGGCAATCGTCGATTACGCAAACAAGGTGCGCAAGGATCACATCCTCACCATCGAGGACCCGATAGAATTTGTCCATCAGGCTCAGGGGTGCCTCATCAACCACCGCGAAATCGGCCGCGACACAAAGAGCTTTTCCGCCGCCCTGCGCGGCGCGTTGCGCGAAGACCCGGACATCATCCTCGTCGGCGAAATGCGCGACCTGGAAACCATCGCGCTGGCGCTGGAAGCGGCCGCCACCGGCCACTTGGTGTTCGGCACGCTGCACACGCCGTCGGCCGGCAAAACCATAGACCGCATTATCGACGTGTTCCCCAGCAGCCAGCAGGGGCAAATACGCACCACGCTGTCGGAAGCGCTGAAAGGGGTGGTGGCCCAAAACCTTTTTAAGCGCATCGATAAAAAAGGGCGCTGCGCAGCGCTGGAGATTCTGGTGGTGACGCCGGCCATCTCGAACATGATCCGCGAGGCAAAAACATTCCAGATACCATCCATGATCCAGACCGGGAAAAAATTCGGCATGCAGTCGTTGGACGACGCCATTTTAGGTCACGTGCAAAAGGGGTGGATCAGCCCGGAAGAAGCCTACGCCAAGTGCATAGAAAAAGCACGGTTCCTGCCGTTTCTCAAGGAGCCGCCCGACGAATTCGGTTGATCGGCGATCCGCCTTATTCCAGCCCGCACATAGGCAGGCACGGCAATCTCGGAGACCATGCCGGGGGGAAAATTCAACTTCGGAATTGAGGATAAATCTTATCCACAAAATATGTGGATAAGTTGTGGGAAAAAAAACAAACCAAAGAATTTGGCCATACAATTGGCCCATTTCTGCTCTTTGCCTAAAGCGTGACCATATTATATGGCGTATATTATCAATATATTACCGGGAACATGTCAAAAACAAAGGAGTTATGGACTGTGATGCGTTCGCCACGAATAAGTTATCAACAAAAATACCATTTATTTTGAAAATCGCTGTTTTTAAAGCTGTTGTTTTAAGGTAAATTTATGCCCTTTTTTTCGCCGTCACGCCATATTCAATTTCCCCACTTTGCAATCCGCCCCCATCAAAATTCGGCACAAAAAAAATAGCGCCGAGGCTCACCATTTTCTTGACTCGACGGGCCTGGAAATAAGAGAATAAAATATTGATTTGACGGGAGGTTGGAGAATCCGCCCCCAAAGGGGATAATAGAACGCATGGCACTGGTAATTTTGGGACTCAATCACAACACCGCGCCGGTGGAAGTACGGGAGAAGCTCGCCTTCAACCAAAAGCATTTGGAAGAGGCGGCAGAACAAATTTTCGCGCGGATCCCGGAGATAGACGAGAAGGTGATTCTTTCCACTTGCAACCGCGTGGAAATTTACGCACATGTGCAGGACGCCGAGAAAGGGATGCAGGCTCTCAAAAACTTCCTGTACCGTTATCACGAACTGGATGCCGGTTCGCTGGAGCCGTACTTTTACAGCTACACCCACGAAGAGGCGGTGGAGCACCTCTTCAAGGTTTCCTCCTCGCTCGATTCAATGGTGATGGGCGAGCCGCAGATATTGGGGCAGGTGAAAGACGCTTACCAGAACGCGCGCAAGGTGAAGGCGACGGGGCGCATCCTGAACCAGCTTTTCGAAAAAGCGTTCAACGTGGCAAAACGGGTCCGCACCGAAACCGCCGTGGCCGAATCGGCCGTCTCCATCTCCTATGCCGCCGTGGAACTGGCCGAGAAGATTTTCGGCAGCCTTGAGGGACGCACCGTGCTGCTGATCGGCGCCGGCGAAATGATCGAGCTGGCCGGCAAGCATCTGGTCAGCCAAGGGGTAAAAACCATCCTGGTGGCAAATCACCACTACGACCGCGCGGCCAGCCTGGCCGTAAAGCTGGGCGGCAGCGCCGTGCCGTTCGAGCAGTTCCCCGACGAATTCGCCGACGCCGACATCGTGCTCTCCTCCACCGCCGCGCCCCATTACGTCATCAAACGCGACATGGTGGAAAAGGCAATGCGCGCGCGCGCCGGCCGCCCGGTGTTCTTCATCGACATCGCCGTCCCGCGCGACATCGAGCCGTCCATCAACGACATTCCCAACGTCTTCCTGTACGACATCGACGACTTGGGCAAAGTGGTGGATGCGAACCGGCGGGAGCGCGAAAAAGAGGCCGTGAAAGCGATGGAGATCATCCAGACCGAGGTATCCCGCTTCTCCGATTGGCTGGATCAACTGGAGATGGAGCCGATGATCGTGGCCTTGCGCCAGAAAGCGCTGGAGATCAAAGACCGCGAACTGCAAAAGACGTTCGCCCGCCTGAGCCTGGACGGGAAACAGCGCGAGGCGATCAACGCGATGGCCTCGTCTATGGTTAACAAAATATTGCACGACCCCACCCTGCAACTGAAACGTCACGCCGTGAAAGGCGAAGACCCACACCACCGCCGCTCCATCACCGAGCTGGCAAAACACCTTTTCAATCTGGAATAACCACACATGGCGAAATTGCATCTCCGCATCGGCACCCGTTCGTCGCCGCTGGCCCTCTGGCAGGCGGAACATATCAAAAGCGAACTGCTGAAGTTCGGCGAAGTGGGCGCGATAGAGCTGGTCAAAATAAAAACCACGGGCGATAAAATACTGGACGTGCCGTTGGCCAAAGTCGGCGGGAAGGGACTTTTCACCAAGGAAATAGAGGAGGCGATGCTGCGCGGGGACATCGATCTCGCGGTGCACAGCATGAAAGACGTGCCGACAAAGGTGCCGGACGGCCTGGAAGTAAACATCATCACCAAGCGCGAAAACCCGCTGGATTCGCTGGTGAGCCGCGGCGTGAAGTTTGGGGATTTGCCGGAGGGCGCGCGCATCGGCACCAGTTCGCTTCGCCGCAAGTGCCAGTTGCTCCGCGTCCGCCCCGATTTTCAGATCGTCGACGTGCGGGGCAATGTGCAGACCCGCCTCAAAAAAATGGAATCGGAAAAATGGGACGCCGTTATTCTCGCCGCCGCCGGCATGATACGCCTCGGCTATGAAAACGACATCACCGAGCTGCTCGATCCCGCCATCTCGCTTCCCGCCGTGGGACAGGGGGCGCTTGCCCTGGAAACCCGCGCCGGGAACGAAGAGGTAAACGCCATCGTCCGCCGCCTGCATCACCAGCCGTCCGCCATCTGCGTGGAAGCGGAGCGGGCGTTCCTGGGACGTCTCGGCGGGGGATGCCAGGTGCCGATTGGGGCCTACGGCGTGATCAGCGGCGAAACGCTTATCCTCGAAGGGCTGGTGAGCGATCTCGAAGGCAAACGCTACTTCCGCGAGACCATCGCCGTCCATCCCGACAAGAGAATACAGGCGGGCGTGCGCTTGGCCGAGACGCTGCTGCAAGCGGGCGCCGAAGAGGTTCTGGCCGAATTCTACGCCTGACCGGCTTTACCGTGAAAATAGCGGGCTGGCCGCGCGCGTAGGGTAAAATGGCCGCTATGGCCTACACAATATACGCCGCCACAATAGGCCTATCGGCTTTTCTGCTTTTCCTCGTTCAACCGATGACCGCCAAAATGATTTTGCCGCTTTTTGGCGGCGGGGCGGCGGTCTGGCTTACCTGCGTCATTTTCTTCCAGGGGCTTCTTTTCGCCGGCTATGCGTCATCGCATTGGCTGGTGATGAAGTATGGCCCGCGCCGCCACATGTTGTATCAGGCCGGTCTCACGGCGCTGTCGCTTTTCTTTGTCCCGTTCGCGATAACATATACCCGGAGCATTCAACCTCCCGCCGGCATCTTTCTTGTTCTGCTTGTCTCGGCCGGGTTCCCCTACTTTGTCCTTTCCACCACGAGTCCGGCGGTGCAACGGTGGCTGGCCGCCGATCCGCGGTATAACGGCGTCAACCCCTATTTGCTGTATGTGGTATCCAACGCCGGATCGCTGGCGGGGCTTTTTGCCTATCCGCTGGTTGTGGAAACCAGCTTCTCCACCGCCATGCAGGGGCCGCTCTGGGCGGCGCTTTACGCCCTTTACGCCGCGCTTATCGCCGCGTCGGTTTACTTTTCTTATTCAACCGCACCGGCCAGCGCCGCGCCAACCGGGCCGGAAGAAACCGCCATTCCCGCCATCACCCCGGCAAAGCGGCGCGGGTGGATGGTGCAGAGCATGATCCCATCGGCCGCGCTTATCGTAATCACCCATTACCTCACGCAGGATGTGGTGAATTTTCCGCTGCTATGGGTCTTGCCGCTGGCCCTGTATCTGCTTTCCTTTGTGATCTGCTTCGCCGTTCCAGCGGTCTCCCGCCCCGGCCAATCGCGGGCCTTGATTGTATTGATGCCGATACTTTTGCTGCTGCTGCTTCACGACGGGCGGGCGGTGGCGCCTTATTTTCTAAAAATCACGGTGGCCATGGCGGCCCTCTTTGGCATCGCGATGTTCTTTCACGGCAACCTGGAGCGCGGGAAGCCGCACAAATTCCTGCTCACCTCGTTTTACTTCCACATATCGCTGGGCGGACTGCTGGGAAGCGTTGCCACCGGCATTATCGCGCCGCTGGTTTTTAAAACGCAGTTCGAGTTCAGCCTCGTCATATTGGCGGCGATTTTCTTTATCGTGACCTCCGATTTTCCGCTCCGCCGCTTCGCCGCCCTTACCCTTAACCTGGCTCTTATTTCCGTCATCACCTTGGGATGGGCTCGGCAGGAGATGGGATGGCATACGGAGATAATCCAGGCGGCGCGGAGCTTTTACGGCACGTACCGGGTGGAGAACGCGCGGAGCAAAGACGGAACGGTCTTCCGGCAGCTGGTGGCGGGCACTCATATCCATGGCATTCAGCGCATCGGCGGCGGCGAGCCGTTGGCTTATTATCACGAACAAAGCGGCGCCGGTCTTGCCTTGCGGCGGCTGCCAATACGGCGCGTGGCGGTCATCGGCCTAGGGGCCGGGGTGATGGCCGCGTACGGCAAGGCGGGTGGCCGCTATGACTTTTATGAATTGGATTCCGTGGTGGCCGGTCTGGCGCGCCGCCATTTCACCTATATCGCGGAAAGCAAAGCGGAAGTTTCCATCACCGCCGGCGACGGCCGCCTCAATCTGCGTAACGCCCCCAACGGCGCGTATGACCTGATCGTGGTGGACGCTTTCACCAGCGGCTCCATCCCGGCACATCTCATAACCGCCGAGTTCACGCGCGAAGCGTTGGCAAAATTGGCGCCGGACGGGCTGCTTATGTACAATATCTCCAACCGGCATGTCGACCTGCTGCCGGTGTTGCGGGGAAACGCCGCGGGGCTTGGACTGCGCATGGCGCGGCATATTGCGCCCGCCGCCGATGAAGAACAAAAATATGCCGCCGTGTGGGTGGCGCTTGCGCGCGGGCCGTCGCTGTTCAAGGCGCTCACCGCCGATGATCCGCGTTGGCAATCGCCGGCCGGACCGGTGGTGTTTTGGAGCGACGGCAAATCGGATATATGGAGCCTGCTTAAATTCAGCGCGGACTGATTAGCCCGGCGGCGCGATCCCGTCATCCGGCCCTTTTTTTCCGCGCGGCCAAAATATGACGGCGCAAAAGACAAGCGCGGCGGCAAACGAAACGGCGCTGAGCGCGGCGTATGGGCGGAAATGCGGTTCCTCATAGCACAGCGTCACTGTATCCGTCTGCTTGCCCACCTGAACGGCCACGAGGCCCGCCTCCATTATCCGCAGGCCGGAACCATCGCACACGCCCCAGCCTTTCCGGTAATTCTGGTTGAGGTACAGCGTTCCCTCCACCCCGCCCGGCCACCGCAGCTCCACTGCATTCGGCGTCCACGAAGCGACGTGCGGATTTATGAATTGTCCGCCGGAAAAGATAAACGCCTCGCCGTGATACTCCGGCGAATCCGCCCCCTTTGCGTACACGGCCAAATCGAACGGCTCGTATCCCAACGTAACCCCTATGTTCCGCAACAGGAACGGAAAAGACGCGTTATCGGCGACATGGAGCTTTGAATGCTGTTGATCCACCCAACCATCCGGCCCATAGCTTCTGCCGGGGCCGCGCTGGAAAAACGAGCCGGTTTCGTTTGTGACCGATGGCAACACCTTTCCGGCCGGTACCGGAAACGCATCCCTGAGCAGGTGGAAATTCGCGATGTAGAGGCTCAGGGAGGCGAGAACCATAATCGCGGCAAGGCATTTCGCGCGGTTTCGGCATGAGCGCGCAATTACCTCGGCTCCCGCACCGGCGAGAATCGAGATCAAAAGCACCAGCGGCCAGCGAAAACGGGTTATCACCCGCATACCGTCATATACCGGGAGATTTCTTATCCACGCCGACAGCGGAATGGGGGAGTAATCCCCCATACAAAGCAACAGGAAGATAGCGGAAGCGGCGGCCAGTTCCGCCTTGCGGTTAATCCCCCCCATGAATCCCGCCACGGCAAGAATAAGGATCAGCGGACCCATGTACATCCCGTATTCCGGCGCCCAATAAAATATGGTGCCGGGAAGATGCCCGCCGCCGTACATGGCCGGCGTTGGAAATTGCAGATTGATCCGGTTATCCAGAAGCGCGTTTCCCAAAGCCCTCAATGAATACCCTTCCACCAGCGGCCCCAGTTCCCGCTTATGGTCATGCATCCACGATAACACCGGGAACAGTTTGACGGCGGCGAGGGGAATTGAAAGCAGTGCCGCGGCCAGCAGCGATATGAGGGGCCGCACGCCGGTTTTCCGAATGGCGCCCCCGATGGCGAAAACCGCCAGCAACGGAAGAAAAATGCTTACGGAGTACGGACTGCCCCCGAGGAAAGCAAGCGCGATCAGAAGAGCCGCCGGAACAACCCACCGGTAACCCTCTTCCGCCATCAACAAACAGAAGAGGGCGAGCGGCATCAGATGCATATGGCAGGAAAGAAGATAGCCCGCCTGCATCTGTATGGCATGAAGGCCGCTCAACGCCCAAACAAGCGCGGCGCAGATGGAACCGGCGTTCGTAAGCCCCAGCTTGCGACCGAGAAGCCACGCGGCCATAAAACCGGCCCAGTGCAGCAGGATCATGGAAATTTTCAGGCCGGCCACGGCGCCGTGCACAAGGACGGGAAAAAAGAGCGGCGAAAATACGGAATTGGGATTGCCGATCAGCGGCATGCCTCCCATGTGCCAAGGATCCCACATGGGAAGTACGCGGTATTCCTGAATCGCCTTGCGCATGGATTCCACGTAGTAGAAACTCGCATCGCTGTCCACAAGCCCCAGATTGCCGATATGCGGCAAAAACGCCGTAAGGTAGATTGCGGCCACGGCGAAAACGCCTATCGACGCGGCGGAGGTAAATTCGGCCCGATCCATTTTCATGCGTGCATAAATCATATATGGTCGGCGGGGGTATCACAACGCGGCAATCGGCCGGGTTTCGGACGGCGCGCGGCGCGGCGTGGAAAATCCGGTTTCAGTTTTTGGGTGCATTTCAATTATGGATGAAGTATTTTCACCCAATGCCGCCAGTAAGGGAATTTTCATCGGTGCAGACCATCGCGGTGATGGCGCTGCCGCTTGTGTTCGCCATCGTGCTGCACGAGGTGGCGCACGGCTACATCGCCTACCGCAAGGGGGATGACACCGCCATGCGGATGGGGCGGCTGTCGCTCAACCCGATTCACCACATAGACCCCTTCGGCACCATCCTGCTGCCGCTGGTTTTTTTCTTTTCGACCGGTATGCTCTTCGCCATGGCCAAGCCGGTGCCGGTGAACTTTTTCGCCTTGCGCAGGCCGAAGGAAGACATGGTCTGGGTGGCCGCCGCCGGGCCGGGAGTCAACCTGCTGCTGGCGATTTTCTCGTCGTTGCTCCTGTGGGCGATCGGCCATGTTTTTCCCCGGTTGGATGAATACATCAACTTCATAAACCTCAAGAGCATTCCGCTCGACGCGTCGCCGGTTATGTTCCCCATTATCGGGATGCTGTATTATTCCGTTTGGCTGAATGTGATATTGGCGGTCTTCAACCTGATACCGATCCCGCCCACCGACGGCGGACGGATCGTGGTGGGCCTCCTGCCGCATAGAGCCGCGGCGGCCTATGCGCAAATCGAGCCGGTCGGCATCATCCTGCTGATGGTCATTGTCATGTTCGATCCGTTGGGCATCGTGCGGCATTTTGTCTGGCCGGTCATAGAGACGATCATCAACTTGCTGATATGAGTAAAAAACGCGTCCTGAGCGGCATGCAAAGCTCCGGCAAGCTCCACCTCGGCAACTACCTCGGCGCGCTGGAAAACTGGGTGGAGATGCAGAAGGATTACGACTGCTTTTACTTCGTGGCGGACTGGCACGCCCTCTCCACCAATTACGAGGACACGGCCAACCTCAAGGAAAACGTGATCGACATCGGCATCAACTGGCTGGCGGCGGGGCTGAAGCCCGATACCTGCACCATGTTCATCCAGTCGCTCATTCCGCAACATGCGGTGCTGCACCTGCTTTTTTCCATGATCACGCCGATACCGTGGCTGGAGCGGGTGCCGAGCTACAAAGAGAAGATGGAAAACGTCAGCGCGCGCGACCTGCACACCTACGGTTTTTTGGGATACCCGGTGCTGCAAGCGGCCGACATCGTGCTCTATAACGCGCACTTCGTGCCGGTGGGGATAGACCAACTGCCGCACTTGGAACTGACGCGCGAGATCGTGAGGCACTTCCACCAGATATATAAGAAAGAAGTCTTCGTGCTGCCCGAAGGGAAACTGGGCGAGGTGAAAAAACTCCCCGGCCTCGACGGGCGCAAGATGAGCAAGAGCTACGGCAACGCCATCTTTTTATCCGACACTCCGCAAGAGCGCGAGCAGAAGATTTTACGGCAGATGGTCACCGATCCCGCCCGCGTGCGCCGGAACGACCCCGGCAACCCGGACGTATGCCATGTTTACTCGTTCCACAAAGTCTTTAGCGATGAGGGCGCTTGCGCACAGATCAATAAAGATTGCCGCGCCGCCGCCATCGGTTGCGTGGATTGCAAAAAGATTTTGGTGAAGAACCTCGCCAGCCGCATGGCGGCCTTCGATGCCGAACGCCCCGTCTGGGCGGCCCAGCCGAAGAAGGTGATGGAAGTCCTGCGCGACGGCACCGCCAAAGCCCGCAAGGTGGCCGAGACCACGCTGCGCGCCGCCGAGGACGCCATCGGCATCTCCCTCCCGGAATTCGAGTAGCTCCCTACCGCCCCACCTTAAGCTTCGCCCTCATTGAAAAAACGCTTTGCCGTAAATTTTAATGGAAGTCTGGAATCATATCCTAATAATCCATATTGTCATGCTTATCGCACATTTCGGATTCGTGTCTTAAATACGCTTCAAGAGATTCAGGCGTCTTGATCGCTTCTTTCATCTCTAGGATCGATTTTTTATCACATGGCATTGAAAGACCACTTCCTATAATCTGAATTTCATTTGCTACCCCAGATGCAGAAGAAGAAAGCCAACTGTTGAAATCATCAATGAATATGCATATATTCTCAAAGGTTTCATTATTAATTGGAAAAAATTCAAAATGAGGATTGTTTCCAGCCTTTGAAAGCTGGGCAGGAATTGCTCCAATGTGTGGGAGATGGATATAGAGAGATGCGCCCTTTTTTTCAAAATTACCATGGGCGAAATAATTTCTAAATTCTTCCTTAATTTTTAACAGCTTATCGTGGTAACCCTTTGCCTTTTTATTTTCTTTTAATTTAAAAAGCAGGTCGAATTTATCAGTCAATTTTTTATTAAATATGAAATCGACTATCTTAAAATCATCAAGTCGAAGTGGCGCAAGCAGAACAAAAAGATGCTCCAAATAACTGAAGTAGGCGTCCAACATTGCTACTGAATTGAACAGCAATGTTTTCTTATTTTTAACTTGGTTATTCAAGACACCAGCCAAACCTTGAGACCGAATATCGACTGGATAAGCCGTTTCAGTTGCTTTTAGCCTGAAATACTCATACCTTTCTTTCAAGCGATGGGAATGATTATCAATTGTCACATTATTTTGAGCCAGTTGTTCTTCCGAAAACGGGCGCAATATTTTTTCAACTTGCCGAATAGCTTTCTGAACTTTTCTTACGATTTCCTTTTTAAGTTGGTTTGTTTCTTCTGCGGTCCTTCGGGCATTGCAAGATATGTAAAGATGAAGTCCAGACTTTTCCAAGGCAAATGCACATGGAATATTTTGAAATTGGAATAGTATTTCCCACCGTAATTTTTCAGCGGGGCCATAGGCTGGGAATCCTAAAAGCATTTTAAAAAGAAATTCAACGAGTGCTGGTAATGGGATTTCAGACCTGCCTACCTCGTACCGTTCCCTTTTGTTGGCAATGGAATGGTCTAGCAAATGGGGAGGGGTTGAAAAGTCTTTTAAAGACTTTGAAAATAGGTCTTTCCTGAATTGTTCAATATCCTTCATGTTCTTTTGGATATTCTATCAGTGTTGGGGCTAGGTTTAAAAATATGACTTATTCGCCCTATGCCAAAGTCATCATTTTACGCGGCAAGAACTGCCGTTTTTAAGCCGTAGGCATCAAGGACGGCTTCGATGTTTTGCAGGCGCGGGTTGCCCTTCGTGCCGCACCGGTACAACAGAATTCATTCTGTTGCGCGGCCTGAAAGGCGGCGGCTTTCTTGCGTCTGTCGGCGCAACCACAGGTTAAAACCTGTGGTACCGGGGGAATGGTCAAGAAAGCTTTGAAAATATTTCTGGGTGCCGCATCAAGTGCGGCATGACAAAGAAGAATGATCCGCGAGAGAAGGGGATCAGAGGGGGACGGCCACCGTTCGCATTCAACGCCGTCCGGCAGCCGAACTACGGTTTTATTTTCTCCGATGCCCTGATCACTTTTACTTTAATGTCCATCAATTCACGATGGGTGATGCGCAGCAGGTTGCCCACCTTATGGGCGAGATAGTCCTCGTGCGCATCTAAAAGGCCGTCCGCATAGACGACGTTCCACATCATTTCGATCACTTGAAGTTTTTCTTCCTTGGTGTAGTTTTGGTTCACCAAGTTGGTGAAATGCCACAGATCCACCGCATCCTTTAGACCGCGCGATGCCGTTTGAAGCAGCTCCTCCGCCTGTTGGGGGGTGAGCGCGTGGTCTTTCTCAAAGTGTGTGAGTATGCGGTTTCTTTCATCATCCGAAAACTCACCGTCCGCCCCGGCCATTTCGATTAATATGGCGCATGCGGCCACCTTCACATCGTGTCCGTCGGCCATCGTGCCGCCTTTCGCGGGCTTTTCAAAAAACTTGCTTATGAATCCAAACATTGTATTCCTTCCCCTCTAATCGGATTTCGCAATGATAGTAAGTCTAGTTGAGATTGCTTCGTTAACACTCGCAATGACCGTTATTTGTCATTGCGAGGCCATCGAAGATGGCCGCGGCAATCTCAAACTGATACATTACCAAAAAGCGGAGGCAAAACTCCCCCAAAGGGGGATTTTTGTATTTTGGTGGAGCAGAGGGGGATCGAACCCCTGGCCTCCGCATTGCGAACGCGGCGCTCTCCCAGCTGAGCTACTGCCCCACATCTGTAGGAAGCGGTAAGTTTACCAAAAATTTTGCAAATATCAGCAAAAAAGTGACTTCAAAGTCCAGACCCGCCCAATGGAAGAAATCCAGCGGCCAAATCATACGGCGCCCGCCGCGCCCCATGCCTTTTCCGCGAACCCTATTTTTACCGGTTGCGCCTTTCGGCCAAATAACGCATAATTTTTTTGGCTCAATCGCCAACAAAACAGGCTTAACCGGGTACTTCGCCTATGAACCATATGGAGAAACAGCAATGAACCGACTGAACATGAAAAATATCCTCAGGGTTTCCGCCGCCGCACTGCTGGCGCTGGTCTTGGTTCCCGCCAACGCGTCCGCCTATCACGTCTATTCGCCTAACGTGACGCCGGGCGAAACAGCCCTTAGCGGCTGGGGCGAAGTGGCGGGGGGCGAAGGTGAATCGGGCAGCGGTAAAAAACCGGAATCAAAACGGCTTCAAGTCGAACTGCGCCACACCTTCTACGATCAACTGGAGCTCGGCGCGGCCCTCGTGGGGGAAAGCGGCGCAACCAGCGACGGCGGCGAGGGGATTGGCTATTCACGCGCAAAGGTGCATGCCGTCATGCAGGTAACCCAACCGAAGGCGCACTTTGTCGATTTCGGCCTGTACATGGATTACCAGCACATGAGCAGCACCATCAGCTCGTCCACCCCTGATTATTTGAACGTCTTCCTTCTATTCGAAAGGGATTTCGATACCTGGCACATGACGTTCAACCCCGGCATCCGCAAGAACATGTCGACCGTGGCGGGAGCGCAGGACAATGTTGCGGAATACCAAGCGCAGTACAAATACCATCTCTATACGTTGTTCAACCCCGGCATACAGGCCTATGGCGTTAATCTGGGGGGATGGAACAATCTCACCAATCAATTGCATTATGCCGGGCCTGCCTTTGATGGCAACCTGCCGCAATTCGGCGGTATTACGGTGCACTATGAGGGGGCGCTGTTGATCGGCCTTTCATCGGCCAGCAACAGCCTGCTTGTCAACGGCGTGATGGAAATCCGTTTCTAGTCAATCGGATTACACCGCGGATTCGCGGCCAAGGCGCCGAATGCCGCATTAACGGATTTGCCGGCCCGGCTCGCTTTCCAGCAGTTTTTTCATCATCTCTTTGCGCAGACTTGCCAGGTCGCGGTAGGGAGCGAATTTTTCCGATTCCATCATCTTGGGATTCACGTAGATCGCTTCCATCAGGGTGAAAGCGGCGCGGGCCTGATCCTGCATTTCCAGAAACGTGTTGGCCAGCTCGCACAGCACCCACTCGCGGCTTTTGGGCCGGTAGTCCATGATGGCGCGATACACGGCGATTGCCTCGTCGTGGCGGTTGCTTTCCTTTAGCGCGGCGGCGTGCTTGAGCCCCGCCAGCTTCATGTTCTCCACTATGATGTCGCGGTCCGGAACGTCGTTGACCAGCAACTCGCGGTAGATGTCGAACGCCTTGCCGTTCTGCTCGTTCTTGCGCAGCTCCACGGCGAAGTTGTTGTACGCTGCGGCGGAGTTCACCGGATCCTCGGCGGCAACCGAGCGGAAAATCCGCTCCGCCTCTTCATACTGACGGTAGCGGGTGAGCAGAATCGCGCGGTCGATGCGGGTGTCCACCGAGTCGTCCGAAATCGCGTCCTCCCGCGCCGTGGTCTTTTGCAGCACGGCCGCGGCGAAGACATCCAGCCGTTCATCAATCCCTTCCAGGCCCAGCCCGCGAATATCGGTTTCGGCCAGCGCGGAGAGGATTGGGGCATACGGCACCGCGGGAAGTTTTTCGGGGAAATTCCGGTTATCCTCCTCCATCTTTTTCACGATGGTTTCGGCATCGGCGAGGTACTTCATTCCCATGTCGAACCACTGACGCGCCTTGGCGGCCCCTTCGGCCTTCATGGTGACGCCCACCAGCGACAGGCAGCAGGCGCCGATTTTGGCATACGGATCGGGCACCGTTTTTTCCAGACGGGCGGCCTCGCGGTAGTCGCCCAGCGCCGGGATGAATTCTTTCGCCTTGTAATACGCGTCGCCGCGTTCCATTAACGCCTCGAAATTCGGCCCCAAGGCAATCGCTTCGGAAAAGCTTTTTATCGCCGCCACAAAATCGCCGGCGCGCATCAATTCGTCCCCCTTGGCCAGAAGCTGTTTGTACTTGGCCGTGGCGGCGGGATCCGGCTCCGCATCGCGGTCCAGCGGCGTATCCCGAAGCGCCCCGCCCTCCAGCTCGGCCTTCATCACCGCGCCGTACCGCTCCAGCGCCGCCAGCGTTTCCTCGATGTTCTTTTCGGTTGGCGCGTTGGGGGTGAGGAAACAGGCGGCGCGGATGCTAAATCCGCCCAGCAGGCGGAACACCTCCTGCTGCTTCTGCGATGAGATGTTGCCGACAAAAACCGGGATAAACGGTTTCAGCGAGACGCTGGGGGACGCCAGTTTCACTTCGCGCAACAGATGCACAATGTTGAAGTCGGTGAACTTGGGCTTGAAGTGAAGCAGCACCAGATGGCCGCCATCAATCCATTTGATGATGTTGTGGATTAGTACCTTGACGGCCTGATCCGGCTGGGGGTGCGGCTCGAGGCCGATCTTTTTAAATATTTCGGCGAGGTCGGTGGCTAGCGCGGTGTCTTCAAGCCGGTAAGAAGCATGTGGGTGGCGCTTGCCGACAAATTCAAGCCGGTCGGCATACGCGACGGCGACCCGCTGCTTGAATGGAAGATTTTTTAACAGCTCGGGCGATACCGCCGGTTTTTTGGGGGCGGCAGGCGTTGGTTTTGTCATGATGGGAATTGCCTTCCTTGCTTTTTCCGTTAGCCCAGCGGTGTTCCCTTTTTAATCGCATCCAGCTCCCGCTGCGCGGCGGCGAGATCCGGATTCATATCCAACGCCTTTTGGAAATTCCTTTCGGCCATTTTGAGGTTTCCCCCTTCAACATAGGCTTTCGCCATGTTGAAGTAGAGTCCTTCGTCCTTCGGGTCGATTTTGATGGCGGTCTCGTACTCGAGGATCGCCTCCTTCCACTTCCCCTGGCGGCGCAACGAAATGCCAAGACGGTTGTAGGTATGTATGGTATCGGTGCTTTTTTCCAGCGAGGCGCGGAAATAATGTTCCGCCATTTCCGGCTTTCCCAGTTTCAGGAGCTCTTCGGCTATTTCGGCCGCCTTGGAACTTTCGTTCTTTACCGCCGTGCCGAATGCGGATGCCGCTTTTTCCAAATCCCCCTTGTTTACATAAATTTTTCCCATGGCGATATGGCGGTCGGGATTGCCGGGGCTGATTTCCGTGGCCTTTTGCAAGGACGCCAGCGCGGCGTCTTCGTTCCCTTCCTTTATGTGCAGTTCGGCGCTTTTAACATGGGCTTTGAGGAATTGCGGGTTCTGTTGAACGGCGCTGGCATAGGCGGCCTGCGCCTTCGCGGCATCGCCGCCCAATTCGTACGCCTCGCCGATATGCACGTGAACGCGGGCGCTGTCCCGCATTTCCTTCGCTTTTTCGAACAGTTGAAGCGCCTTCTGGTGCTGCCCCTGCCGGAGGAGTTCTTCGCCGACCTTGATCAGCTTGACATGCTCGGGCGGATTGGCGCGCGCATCGAGAATGCCATGTATTTTTTCCGCCAAAATGTTGGCGACGAACGGCTTGATGATATAACCGTTCACGCCTATCTCGCCGGCCTGCGCGATCTGCTCCCGGTCCACTTCGGCGGTGATCATGAGGATCGGCACATCCTGTATCGGCGCATCGCCCCGTATTTCGCGCGCGGCATGGATGCCGGGCAAGCGGGGCATGTTCCAGTCCAACAACATGAACTTGCAACCGGCATTGGCGCGCAACACCTGCAGCGCGGTGTCGCCGTCGTCGGCTTCCATCACGTTGGATGCCCCGATCTGCCGCAACATGTTCTTGATGGTGCGGCGCATGTTGGTCATATCATCCACCACCAGCACGTAACCGTTCTTGAAATAGTCGACCAGGTTCACGGTTCGTTTTTCATTTGCCATTCTGTTGTATCCGTCAGTTGCTATCGTTCGATTTCCCGCGCGCTTTCGTGAAGGCCGGGGACATCCCCGGCGCTTGCCTTAAACAATGGGCGGCGCTCGCCACTCAGTATTCCGCAACCGCTCCTCAAGCCGTGCCTGCCCCATCCATCCCAAAGCGGGGAAGGAGGATACTCCTCATCAGGTTAATAACACCATAACCGGCGCTCATGCGCCATTAAAAATGAGATGCAACACAAACGCAGATTTTAGATTATGTCGGCACAAAAGCCTACAAGAAAGAAACAGCGTGAAAATAAAGAGGCAAGTGGTTGATACGTTTATTTTCAATGAGCGATGCAATATGGGCCATACCGTGCCTGTGGTGTCTGAATATGTAACATGTTCCGCGCGAAATCCGGCATTCCAGCCCTCCTGCCCGCCTTTCAAGCCGGTGGCCGCCGCAACGGGGAATCAGGATATCAGACGGTCAATCTGTCCCATCCGTTCCTTTTCATAATTGAGCACCAGCTTTTCATAGGGTTCATCCATCAGCGGACTTGATATGACGAAATCGGCGGTTGCGCGGTCGCACGCCAAGACAATGTTGTATACGGTGGCGATGCGCTGCAAGGCGTAAATATCCGGCTCGTGCGGATGCGACTGCAACGGATCCCAAAGGAAGATAACGATATCTATCGCGTGCTCGGCGATCTTGGCGCCAATCTGCTGGTCGCCGCCCAGCGGCCCGCTTTTGAACTTGTGGAGGCTTAGCCCCAGCTCTTTTTCCAAAATCGCGCCCGTGGTGCCGGTGGCGAAAAGCTCGCGCTGCACCAACAGCTCCTTGTTATAGCGCGCCCATTCCAGCATGTCCTTCTTGCGGGAGTCATGCGCCACCAACGCGATTCTTTTTCTCCGCGGAAACCGCACCTTGATCAAGGGTTCATAATTCATAAGCCCCTCCTTTTATTAATGGCCGCGGCCTGGTCAATCCCATGCCGGACGGCTGTTGAGCGCGTCCAGTTCGTTTTTCGCCTCCGTGAGGCGGGGATCGATTTCCAGCGCCCGTTGAAACGCCTGATACGCCTGTTCCTTCCGCCCGCCTTCGACGCAGGCCTTTCCCATATTGAAGTAAATACCGGCATCCCGCGGATCGATCTTGAGAGCGGTCTCGTATTCCCTGATGGCCTCCTGCCACTTCCCTTGGCGGCGAAGCGCGATGCCGAGGCGGTTGTACACATGGACGCTGGCGTTCATCTTCAGCAGGGAGGTGCGGAAGAAATGCTCGGCCAAATCGTCCTTTCCAGCCTTCAGCAGTTCCTCGGCGATCTCCGAGGCCAGCGCCGCTTCCTGTTTTACCGCCGTGTTATATGCCTCTTGGGCTTTCACCAAATCCCCCTTTTTAAGGAGGAGGTTGCCGATGGAAAAAAATCGTTGCGGGTTGTTCGGGCTGATTTCGACTACTCTCTTGAAGGCGGCCAAGGCCGCGTCCAGATTGCCCTCCTTTTCATACAAAGCGGCGCTTTTCAGGTGCCCCTTGATGAACAGCGGGTTTAATTCGATGGCCGCCCTGTACGATTCGTGCGCTTTATCCTTGTCACCGGCCAACTCGTACGTTTCGCCGATATTCACATAGACGCGGGCGCTCTCCCTGATCTGCTTGGCCTTTTCAAATAATTCGAGCGCTTTTTCATATTCCCCGCGCAACGCAAGCTCTTCTCCCGCCTTCAGCAGTCTCACGTGTTCCGGCGGCGCGGCGCGCGCCACAAGAACGGATCTGATTTTATCTTCCAGAGTCTTCGAGACGAACGGTTTTACGATATAGCCGTTCACGCCCGCCTCCGCCGCCTGCATAATCTCGGCGCGGCCCATCTCCGCGGTAACCATCAACAGCGGAATGTCCTGGTTTGCGGCCGCGGAACGAATCTCACGCACCACGTCAAGACCGGGCACGCGCGGCATGTTCCAGTCCAAAAGGATGAAAAGACAGTTTTCCTGCGTACGAACCACGCGCAGGGCGGTATCGCCGTCATCCGCCTCCACCACGTTGCCCAGCCCGATCTGTTTGAGCATAGCCTTGATGGTGCGGCGCATACTGGTCATGTCTTCAACCACCAGCAAGTATCCGTCCTTAAAGTATTCTTTTAAATCCACTTATTCTCCGGGATCCAAGGTCAAATGAGACGATGATGACCGGTATTAATGTGGTTGAGGTCGATCACCCTTTCTATCGCAAAGGTAGTATATACCGTACGCCGGAAAAGCGGAATGCCGCGGCGGAGCGCGTACGGGCATCAAGAAAAATATACTGACGGCCTATTGCCGATGAAGATGGCAGGCTCATTAGGAAAATTTCAAAAGATCAGACGTTTTTGAAGTGTAAACAGCAATGTACTGAATAATCCTGTTAATAAAAAAATGATCAGCCGAATAGACATCGGCAAATGGAATTTACGGCACCAATATTTGCATACAGATACGCCCGCGATGCGCTATAAAAGATACACAGAGGCTATTTAACCTCATATTTTTCTACTAATAACAGGCGTTGTATTTTATAACACAATATAAATCATCGTGTTTTAAAAAGGCACGATACGTGCTTATACAAGTTACAGCAAGTACAGATGGAAAAACCAACAACTGTTTGAAAGGATAATAAAATGACATTCGATATATTTTTCGTAGCGGTGATCGCTTTGGTATTCGTCCCCTTCATGGCCGTTTCCCTTGCAGCGCCTGCCCTAAACAAAAAGTAGGCCGATCGGCCGCGGGCCATTCCGGTTCCCCAGAAGGGGGCCGGAATGGCAACGCACAAAAAAAACCAACCTGTATTTAAAAAGGAATTAAGAAAATGACGTTTGATGTTTTGTTTATTTTGGTGCTGATTCCCTCGGTCACTGCCGTCGCGGTTTTTGCCTTGGCGGGATCACGGCGGGCGGTCGTTTCCGATAAATAGTAAAGAAGGGCGCATAGCGGTCTTGGCGGATTTACTGAATCGGACGCTAGCCGGGATTCACGTCCCGGAAAACGCCGCTCAGTAAACCCGCGAAGACCGCGGTTTGTTTTATTTTCCCGAAACCGTGACCTTGCGCATCACGATTTTTTCAAGAGGATTGTCCGCCCCGTCCCGTCTTGCGGAAACAATCTTGTCAACCACATCCATCCCTTCGGTCACTTGACCGAAAGCGGTGTACTGCCCGTCGAGGAAATCGGCGTCAGCCACGCAGATGAAAAACTGCGAACCGGCGCTATCCGGATCCTGCGACCGCGCCATCGAAACGATGCCGCGCTTGTGGCGGGTATCGTTGAATTCCGCCTTGATGGTGTAACCGGGCCCGCCCATGCCGTCGTTTGCCCTATCGCTATCCTTTGAATTGGGATCGCCGCCCTGAATCATGAAGCCCGGTATAACCCGGTGGAACGTGGTGCCGTCATAAAACCCGGCCTTCGCCAGTTTTTTGAAATTTTCCACGTGGCCGGGGGCCTTGGCCGGAAAAAAACGTATCTTGATGGAACCCATCGTGGTCTCTATCGTGGCGGTGTCGTCGGCCTTCTTCGCCGTCGACGGCTTTTCGGCGGCGAACACGGACGTGGCGGTGAACGCGATCATCATGGCAACGAACATCAATCGTGAAAAACGGAACATTGCATCCCCTCCCGGATAAGTTGGTTTCTGTTTACACGGCATCGGCGCAATTGTAACCCATTTTGGTCAAAGTGTGGATAGGCGGCCCGTCCGGCGTTCTGGTAACGTCAAGAATTTTGTGTCACGAGGAAAGGGGTAATGGTTCCCTGTTTTTTGTTTTCATAGGTAAACACCGCGAATAGTATCCGTTCGATGCTGGTTTTGTCGCTGAACACTCCC
>JAHFEK010000010.1 GCA_023248495.1 Nitrospinales bacterium | reverse complement strand
CTTTGATCCCCCGGCTGCCCCGGAGGATATTATTCGGTATTAGCCAACCTTTCGGCTGGTTATTCCAAACTTTAGGGGAGATGGCTCACGTGTTACTCACCCGTTTGCCGCTTTACTCATCATTGCTGACTTTCTCGCTCGACTTGCATGTGTTAGGCACGCCGCCAGCGTTCGTTCTGAGCCAGGATCAAACTCTCCGAAGAAAATTTGTACCCTGAGCTTTATTCTTAGGGTTCTATACTAAATTCAAAGGATGGTTCACGCCTTTTACAGCGCGTTCCATCCGGAAACCCGCATGATCAATTTCTTTCGTTTAACCATTTCAATGTCCACTCCTGCTCTTTCAGCAGGAAGCTATGATTCTATCTAATCTGAGATATTTGTCAACCGGTTTTTTAATCTTTTTTTAAAAGTTTCAACCGGCCGTTTCCTTCGTCAGCGCCTTTCAGCGCCGCCGCTCCTCAATCAGGAAGGGTGAATACTATCAGAGCCGGAGAATTAGTCAACCTCTTTTTCAAAATCTTTTTTCAAGATAATTTCAAAGCGGTTGGCAACTCCTCCGCGCCGCGCCACTGGCGGGCCAAACGACGTTCTCCGCGTAATCCATCGTACGCCGCGCCGGAAAAAAGTCAACCGATTCCCGCGCAAAAAAAAGAATTTATTTTCAGCACCGCGGTGCAAAACGCCTACAGTTCTGAAAAGATTAGTTGTTCCAGCGCGGTCATAACGCAGCTTGCATCCTTCGCAACCCCATCGAACGAGCCGCAACGGGAAATTATCATCAGGGAATTGGTGAAAAAAAGCTCTTCCGCTCCGCGCGCGGCATCAACGCCGTACGCGCCGATGTTGGTTTTCACGCCGAGCTTAGCCGCAGCCGCAAGCACTTTCGCCCGCGCTATCCCCGGTAAAATGCCGCACTCCGCCGATGGCGTATACAGTTCCTGCTTTTTCATCCAGAAGATGTTCGAAAAAATCCCCTCGGCAACCACGCCTTGCGCGTTGCAAAAGACCAATTCGTCCACGCCCGCGCCACTCGCGCGAGCTTTCGCCAATACCGAGCCGATGCGCGACGCGGTCTTGTGACGTACCGTGGGGTCGCGTTCGTTGACCGGCCAGGGCGCGGAGACCGCGGTGATAACCGGCATTGCCGCGCGCCGCGCAACGGCTCCCGCGATGATCGCCATCTGCGTATCGTGCGGCACATCGCCAACACGCCCTGATGGCGAGGCGCCTCGCGAAAGCGCGATTCGCACAAAGCCGTGCGTTATTCCCTCGGCCCCGATAAGCCGCGCGCACCACTCCGCCATATCGTCGAACGTAAACGGGAATGCGATGCCAAAGAACGCCGCGCTCCCCTTCATCCGTTCGTAATGCTCCGTCAGCCACACCGGAACGCCGCCATGCACCAGCGCGGTCTCAAACAGCCCGTCCCCCAGCATGAAGCTCCGGTCGAACGGCGAGAGGGCGCACGACGCGCGATCAACCAGTTGCCCGTTGTGTAAATAGAAGTTCGGCATGGGGACATTTTACCCGGTCACGCCGCAAGCGGCATCTCTTTTCGCGCGGTCATGAAGTGGAACAGCGGGAGGCGGACGGCCGTATATCAATAGCAGAGCTTGTCGGCCTCTTTGCTTTTTGATTGCGGCATCACGGTGCCGTCGTCCTTGAAAACAATCCCGGTTGCCTTTGATGCCGCGCTAAAAAGGAGTTCCTTTTCCGTGAACTCGATCATCACGCAGCGGGCGCCGTAGGTGGTGTATTTCTGGGCCGGACCGAGCTCGATAACGGCCATCGCGCCGCCAGCCGGATTCTTCATATCCGAGAACTCGATTTCAAGCCCCTTGAACTTGAGGGTGCAGGTGGGATTTTTTCCCGCTTCGCATTTAATCTGGCTTTTGAGGTACTTTGCCAATTCCACGTCCGACTTCGGCTCGGCAGCGGCGGCGGAAAAGCCGGATACCGCAACAAGCGTGAACGCCAACAAAATTTTTCCAATTTTCATAACGGCAAGTTTACTATTTCCATGCCAACGTTAAAACCACAAATTTTTCTGAGCGAATTTGGGGCGGCGAATGGAGCGAATAAATGCACCCCAAAAAGTTCTTTCAATTTCTCCAAGCTCTCCAAGAACACCAAAACCCGCATAACCCCCGAAGTCTCCACCTCCTCCAACCGCGCCAAGAGACGCCAGATGCGCCAATTCCACCACCCGCGCTTGACTTTGATGCGGGGATTGGAGCATAAGATTGCTTCGTTACCTCTCGCAATGACTGCTATTTGTCATTTCGAGGCCCTCGAAGATGGCTGCGGCAATCTCAAACTGAGACACCCAAGCCCCCCCCCTGGCGATGATTTGCCCGGAATTGTTATAATACCGCCTGAAAAAAGGAGGGTATATGCGCTACAGGACTTTTTCCTTGTCAAAACTTATCCCGATTTTCAGCCCGCTTGTTTTCGCCATCCTGGTTTTTATCCCCAATCCGGTTGAGGCGCACCATACGGGCGATCATGCCGTTACGCTTCACGTCAACGACACGTGGTCACAGTGCGCGCTGGTTCTCGATCCTTCACTCACGCAATCCGAATTTCACGATTTTGTTAAAGAATTGGCGCCCATGCCTTATTTCCGGCCGATGGCCGGCGCAAAGCCGCTTGGCAAATTCAATTTCGATATTAGCTTTGAGTTGTGGAAAACCGCCCCCATCCAGGATTATGCGGGAAAATGGAACAACACCTTCTCGCACCCCAGCGCCGATCACTGGCTGACGGGTGACGATCACACGCTCGGTTTCTCCATACCGCGGGCGCGGATGGGAATAACGGACTCGATTGACGCGGAGATTTATTACGCCCCCAGTCCCGGAGCGAATTACAGTTTTTTTGGACTCGCCATGAAATATGCGGTTCTCAATAATCCTGAAACCGGGTGGGATTTTGCGGTCAGGCCAAGTTATTCAACCTTGCTCGGCGTTGCCGATATGTCTTACCACAGCGTGGCAGCCGATGCGCTCGCGAGCAAGGATATAGGCTTGTTCAGGCCGTATGCGGGCGCCACCTTGTTGTATGGGCGGGCATCGGAAACCACCTCGAAGGTGGATTTGAATAATGAAACCGCCACGGCGCTGCAATGGATAATCGGCTCGGAATTCAACTGGAAACATCTTAGTTCGGCACTGGAAGCCGACTTTGGATCTATTAATATGTACTCATTCAAACTGGGAGTATCCTTCTAACGCGGTGTCCCGGAAACGTCACGCGCCGGGGATGAGAGCGCTGGCCGGAACAAAAGCATGTTTGTTCACATCATACACCGATAGCGAGCAGGTGTGCAGATCGTACACCCATCCGTGCAGGCGGAGCTTTCCGGCGGCAAGCGCGGATGCGACCGCCGGATACGTCGGCAGATTCCCAAGCTGAAACACCACGCTCTCCTCCACCGCCCGCCGCCAGCGCGTTTCAGGTTCAAGCGCCGGATCCACATTCTCGGCGGCGGCGCGCACCTCGCTGAGCCATTCAAAAAGCGACGGCAAACCGCGCTCCTTGTCGAGGCCCTCCAGAGCGGCCTTAACGCCGCCACAACCGTAGTGGCCGCAGACGATGATGTGCGGCACGTGGAGATGGACAACGGCATATTCGATAGCGGCCCCCACGCTGGAATCGGGATCGTTGAAGACCGGCACGAGGTTGGCGATGTTGCGCAGGACAAAAAGCTCGCCCGGCGATGAGCTTGTGAGAAGTTCGGGAACAACGCGCGAATCCGAACAGCCGATGTACAACGCGTCGGGACTCTGCCCGCCGCTAGCCAGCCGCTCGAGAAAATCGCGCTCGTCCGCCGCATATTCGCCGCGGAATTTCCGGTTGCCGCGAAGGAGCGTTTCTATCATGCCCCCCATCGTGCACCAACCGGCCCCTCCGCGCAAGCACCCCGCGTTGGCAGGTGCGTCATTCTTGTCGCACGTTGGCGCAACGCGCCAAGCAGGCCGACCCTATGGGCCGGTTGCGCGGCAAGATTGCCGAGCCTGCCGATTATTTGGCGCGGGCGTACTGTTTGGGCCACGCGACATCCACCCCAAGCGCCTTCGCGGCGTGAAGCGGCCAATACGGGTCCCGCAGCATCTGCCGCGCCAGCAGCACCGCGTCGGCCTTGCCGCTGGAAATTATCTCTTCGGCCTGAAGCGGCTCGGTTATAAAACCGACCGCGCCGGTGGCGATCCGGGCCTCTTGCCGGATCGTCTCGGCGAACGGCACCTGGAATCCCGGCCCCGCCTTGATTGCCGCGTTATGCACCAGCCCGCCGGAGGAGCAGTCGATAAGATCGATCCCGATTTTTTTCAGCGCCTGCGCCAAAAAAACGCTTTGCGTTCCATCCCAGCCCCCGTCAACCCAATCGGTAAACGATATGCGGACGAACACCGGCCACTTGGCGGGCCATATTTTGCGGATATCCCCCGCAACCATGAGCGGCAGACGGACGCGGTTTTCCAGCGCGCCGCCGTACTCGTCCGTCCGCTTGTTGGAAAGCGGCGAAAGGAACTGGTGCAGAAGGTAGCCGTGCGCCATATGCAATTCGACTACCTGAAAACCGGCATCGAGGCTTCGCTGGGCGGCATCGGTGAATTGCCTGATGACCGTATCAATATCGGCCCGCGTCATCTCTTTCGGCGCGGGATACCCCGGAGCAAAGGAAATGGAGCTTGGAGCAAGCGGCGTCCAACCGCGATCATTCGCCGCAAGGGGGCCGCCGCCGTTCCACGGCTCCGCGGTGGAAGCCTTGCGCCCCGCGTGGGCGAGCTGAATTCCGGGAACGGCGCCGTTGTGCGCAATGAAATCCGTTATCCGCCGAAAACCGGCCGCCTGCGCGCCGTTCCACATGCCGAGGTCGCCGGGGGAAATGCGCCCCTCGGGCGACACGGCGGTGGCCTCGGCAATGACAAGCGCCGCGCCGCCAACGGCCCTGCCGCCAAGGTGCACAAGATGCCAGTCGGCCGCAACGCCGTCAATGGAGGAATACTGACACATCGGGGAAACGAAGATCCGGTTGCGGAATGGCAATTCACGAAGCGTCAACGGGGAAAACAGTTTCATTTATTCACCATGTTCAGAGGTTCCCGCGGTTCTTGGGTTTTACCGTGATCTGGCCGTTGTTCTCCAATATCGCATAATGCACATCATCGATAGACGCGCAGCCGCCCCCGCGCAATGCGGCATTTAATTCGTGGTGCGTGAGTTTCGCTTGCGACATCACATCGGTAAAGAGCTTGCCGTCGTGAATCAACACCTGCGGCCGGCCCTCCACTATCATTTCGATCGTTTTGTTTTTAAACGTGGCGAGGCTTACCAGATAATTGCATGTGATAAGGGTGGTGGCCGAGAGAAGGCCCCCCAAAACCGTATTATCGCCCCCGTTCATGGCGTTCTGGACGGCGTTGCTTAAAACCAGCAACAGAACCAGGTCGAACGGGGCCAACTGCCCAATCTGTCTTTTGCCGGATACCCGCAATATCAATATCAAAAAGAAATACACAATGACGCCGCGGATGATAAATTCCCACCACGGGAGGCTTACATTCCACATAGCCGCCTTCCCCCTTTCATTCCTGTAGCGGTACGGCCCTATTTCCCTTCCATTTCCTTTTGGAATTCGTCCATTTCCTTGCCGATCTCGTTCAGCATCTTTTCGCGCGCATTCGCTTCTTTCCGCTGATCCACTTTTATCAGGCACCACAAGATCACCAGCAACAAAACGGCGATGATAAGACCGGTGGTGTAATCAATGCCAGTGGTGGTGTACATGGTTATCCTTCCCTGAAAAGTTCATTACGTTTTCTCCGGCTCGCTTTATTCTATCACGGTCGCCCTTTTTTACGGAAAAAGCGGAAGGGTACCAACTGCACGCCCGCCGGGGGAAACAACGGACAACCCGGAGGGGCGCCTCAGCTATCTCCACCCCCTTCCCGCCACGGTGGATGCCGGCCCGGATTGAACATTTTATTTCCGGGCCTGCAACAAAGGGTGGGCTAGTTTCGGGTCACACTCCGCTTAATGACCATCCACGTTACTTGGCGATGTGGGCAATGAAGCGCGTAATGTCGTTATAAAACGCGAAAGCCATCAGCGAGATCAAAAGGAAGATGCCCACCTGCTGCGACAACTCGCGCCCGCGCAACGATACGGGGCTGCCCTTGACCGCTTCGATGAGAAAGAACACGAGGTGTCCGCCGTCCAGCACCGGTATCGGCAAAAAGTTCAACACCCCCAGATTCACCGAGAGCACGCCCATGAACATAATCAGCGGCATGATGCCGGCCTGCGCCTGATCGCCCGCTATCTTGAAAATCATCAGCGGGCCGCCAATGGTATCGGCCGGCACGACCTTTTGAAATATCTTCACGATCACCATGAGGGTGAGCTTGGAAACCTCCACCATTTTCATCGTCCCCATCCGCGCCGCTTCAAAGGGGTTGTACCGCTTGAATATCTCCGACGGCACTATACCTACGCGCCCCACCGACACTTCTTCGCCGAAGATGGTCTTGGCCTTGTCGGGCACCGGTATGACGTGAATCACCATCTCCCCTTTGCCGGGACGGTCGACGGCGATGGCCAGATCCTTGCCGGGCGAGGCGGCGATGGTGTCGGCCAATTGGCTCCAACTGTCGATCTTCGCTCCGTCGATGTTCACAATCCGGTCGTCCGGCATCAGGCCGGCTTCCTGCGCGGCGGATTTGCTCATCACGCTCTTGATCACGGTATCCGGCACGTTGATACCCACCATGTAGACCAACGCAAACACCAACGAGGCGAATATGAGGTTGAACACCGGGCCGGCGGAAACAATCAGCAGCCGCCGCCAGACCGGTTTTTTGTTGAACGCCTTGGCCGGATCGACGGGCGGGGCGCCCTCTTCCGGCTCGCCTTCCTCGTCGCCCACCATCTTCACGTATCCGCCAAACGGCGCGGCGGCGAGGCGATAGAGGGTATCCCCCGATTTTTTGCTCCAAATCTCCGGCCCAAAACCGATGGAAAACTTCTCCACCCCCACGCCCATCCAGCGGGCCATCAGAAAGTGCCCCAGCTCGTGAACGATGATCAGCACGCCTAGCACCACGAGGGCCGAAAACACATACGATACTATCGACATTACCATTAGGGGCGTTTCTCCATTACTGTCAGTATTTCGGGACTTCAATCACTTCCGTCCCTTTAGGGGGCGTGAAGGAAAAAGCCTTGTCCGCGATGGGGCCATTCACCGTCATATCGGTGAACGCCACTTCGCTCCGGTTCCCCGTCCAATCGTTGAGAGTGAAGGAGATTATCGTATAGTCTTCCGTGCTGACCCGGATGGTGATCCGGGTGACGGTCAGCGACTTTTCCTTCGGCTCCAGCAAAAGCGTGGCCTGGGGTATTTTACTATCATTGGGGCCAGGTACAACCGTTATCCGGAAAATTTCCCGCAACCGCTTTCCCCCCGCCAAAAAGAGCACCGGGCTTCGGCTGTTCAATGCGTTGATCAGTGGCTGCACGGTCACCTGCCGCTCGGCCGGTATGTGGAAATAAATATTTATGCCGTCCGCGATGATGGTCTGGGCTTCCGGCTCCTTGTATTCCCATAGCATCCGAAGCGGTTTTTTCAGCGCCAGCGCCCCGCGCGAGGCGAGCGTCTGCCCGCTGGCGGCGTCGTAAATCTTCTGTTCGAAACCGGCCCGCAGCGTCGTCACCTCGGCAAAGCGGGCATCCACCTTGTCGATGAGCGCCGCATCGGAGGCCGAAACGGCTTCCCCCGCCCGCGCCGCGCCGCACAACGCAGCCACGATTGCAGCCGCCATAACAATTTGGCGCATTAATATCTCCTTCTGAACAGCGGGGCAAGCAGCAGGCCGGCGACAAAACCGCCGATGTGCGCGCCCCAAGCCACCGACCCGCCGCTCCCCATGTTTAACAACTGCACCACAAACCAGAAGCCGATGAAGAGCACGGCGGGCACCGGAATCACCCGCACAAATATGATAAACCAGAAAAGAGTGTACACGCGCGCGCGGGGAAAGGCGAGCAGGTAAGCGGCCAACACCCCCGATACCGCGCCGCTGGCCCCCACCATCGGCACCGCCGAAAACGGGTCGGAATAGATATGCGTGACCGCCGCCGCCACGCCGCATACGAGGTAGAACAGAAAAAACGCGCCGCGCCCCTGAATATCCTCCACGTTGTTGCCGAAAATCCAGAGGAAGAGCATGTTGCCCGCCAAATGGAAAAATCCCGCGTGCATGAACATCGCGGTGAAAACCGTAACGCCGGGAGGCACCGGGCCGTGCGCGGGCACGCCGGACTGCACGATGAACGCCGGCACCGCGCCGTAGCGGAAGACGAATTGCTGGAACGGCGAGGCGGATAACGCGATGTAAAGAAAGACCGCCACGTTGGCGGCGATAAACAGGATGGTGACGATGGGAAAGCGGCGGGTGGGATTATCGTCATAAAGGGGAATCATGCCGCGCAGCCGTCATGCATGGAGTAATTCGGAGGCGGTTTGGTACCGCGGGATTCATCCGGCGGTTGCCCCCGAAGGGGGCAAGCCTTCTTGGCCCTTACAGGCCAACAACAGGTTAAAACCCGTTGTACCTGAACAAAACGCTTCCTTGGAATCACTCTATCGATTCCAGCGAAAACCCTTTGCGCCGCAACAGCGCGGCGGCCACCCCTTCCACGTCCCCCGCGCCACAACCGCAGGAGGGGCTGCGCGCTTTCAGGAATATCGTTTCGGGACGCACGGCAAGGGCAATGGCGAGCCCGCGCCGCGCCCCTTCCAGCATGGCGCCGGTGCAATCGACGCCGCCATCCCGCGTCAGCACCCGCGCCGTTCCATCCAGCGCCGCGCCGCCGTCGCCGCCGCTTAACACCATCGCCGGGCGGGGAATCTCCATGCCGCCAAGCAGTTCGGGGCAGAACGGCACAACCTCCCCGCGTTCGAACATCGCGCGGATTTTTTCGCCGGTTTTGACCTCGCCGTTATAGCGGCAGGCCGCGCCCGCCAGACAGGCGCTTGCCATATATAGCTTCATACAAACCTTACGGCGCGGGAGAATCCGTAATGATCCCCCGGCCATCCGCCAACGCGATGCGGTCTTCCAGCAGCGCCCGCGCCACGAGGGGATAGATGCGGTGCTCTTCCGCCAAAATCCGGGCGGAGAGCGTTTCGGCGGTATCGCCGGGCAACACCGGCACCTTCGCCTGCATGATGACGGGGCCGGTATCCACCCCTTCGTCGACGAAATGGACGGTGCAGCCCGATTCCTTCACGCCCGCCGCAATGGCCTGCGCCTGCGCATCCAGCCCCGGAAAAAGCGGCAACAGCGCCGGATGGATGTTGATGATCCGGTTGGGAAAAGCGCGCACCACCACGCCATCGACGATCCGCATAAAGCCGGCCAGCACGATGGTATCGATGCCGCGCGCCGTCAGTTCCGCCACGGCCTTTTCGCCAAACAGCTTGCGCCCCTTGTACACCTTGGGATCGATGAAGAGCGTTTCCACCCCCGCCGCGCGGGCGATGTCCCGCGCCGGGGCGGCGGCGTTATCGGTCAGCAGCAGGGCCGGCTTGTACGGCAAGCGTCCGTCGCGGCAGGCGTCGAGCATCGCCTTGAAATTGCTTCCCCGGCCCGACGCCCAGACGGCGTATGTATGCGCAGACACGCGTCAGGCCCCCGGTTCGATCAGCGTGCGGAGTTTCCGCACCATCGCGATGTTTTCGGTATGGCCGGTCATGTTGGCGGTAATCTTCGCCCGCACCGGGCGGCCCGTCAAAAAGATGTCCCCCAACAGATCCAGCACCTTGTGGCGCGAGAACTCGTTCTCGAACCGCAAGGTGGTGTTGATCACCTTTTCGTGATCCAACAGGATGAAGTTATTGAACCGTCCCCCCTCGGCGAAGCCCTTTTTACCCGACAGTTTTTTCATGACATCCACAAAGCCAAAGGTGCGGGCCGGCGCGATTTCCGCCTTGAAGCTGGCGATGCCGCCGCCGTCGTAATACGCCGATTGGCGGCCTATGGGAAGCGGATAGTTGAGGCGGTATTCCACCGTCAACCTGTCCGCCGGTTCCACGAAAATGAATTTCTTGTCGGGGTCGCGCTCGCCGATGAGGATGGACTCCTTCACCACCAGCGGTTCCATCGGCTCATTTTGATCCACGATGCCGGCGCCTTCGATCAATTCGCACAGTTCGGCGGCCGACCCGTCCATTATCGGCACCTCGTCGCCCACTTTCAGCAGCGCGTTGGTGATGCCGTATATATGGAGCGTGGCCATGAGGTGCTCGATGGTACGCACCGCCACGTTGCCGAACTTGAGCGTGGTGGCATATTCGGTCGATTCGACGAAATCGATATTGGCGCGCACCTGCCGCCCGGTGGAGATATCGCCGAAGATGATGCCGCTGCCCGGCGGCAAAGGCGAAATGATGACGCCGGTCTTGATGCCGGAGTGCAGCCCCATGCCGCACAACGCCACGCTTTTACCCAGCGTCTTTTGCGTGGGATGCCCTTTGCCGCCGGATGCCGCGGCAGGGGCGGGAATATCCGAGGGGAACGGGATGTCGGCCGGTTCCAGCAGATCGCCAGCGGCGGCCATCACCATGTTCTCCACCACCGTGCGCAGTTCCTTCACGTTGCCGGGCCAGGCGTAGGCCAGCATCCGGGCCATGCCGCTTTTGGAAAGACGGATGCCGGCCTTGCCGAAATCCTCCGATGCGTCATGCATAAAGTGCGCGATGAACGCCGCGATGTCCTCGCCCCGTTGGCGCAGCGGCGGCAACGAGATAACCGCGCCGGCGAAACGCGCGTGCGTCGCCTCGGCCATTTTGGGCGCGCCGCCGTCCGGCTTGCGGGTGATGGCCGCGATGAAACCAACGCCCCGCGCGGCTCCGGCGGCCACAAGACGGACAATCCGTTCTTGCAACGCTCCATCAAGCAGATGGGGATTTTCCAGAAACACGGTGCCGCTGATCCCGGCGAAATGCGCGCCCGGGCCGGCGGGATCTTCATGGGCCGGGCCGAAAAGGCGGTCAAAAGACGCGGCGGTTAACATGCGGCAGGAGACCTTTACGAATGGCTCGCCGCGCCGCGCGCTTTGGGCATGAATGTAGCGGGCGGTGTATTCCTTGCCGCTCCCCGCCTCGCCCGCGATGAGGGCCGGGGCGGCGCTCCGCGCAACAACCTCGGTTTGCCGCCGCACTTCCAGCATGGCGGGACAGCCCGCGATATAATCGAACCTGTCGGCCATGCCGGTATCTTCCCCGGCGCGCGCACGGCCGTGGCGCAACGCCCCTTCTATCTTTTCCAGAAGATCCGAAAGGGAGAGCGGTTTTTCGATGAAGTCGTACGCGCCCAGTTTGGTGGCGCGCACCGCCGTATCGATGCTCCCGTGGCCGGAGATCATCAAAACCTCCGCGCCGATGTTCCGTCGCCGTATCTCGCGCAACGTCTGCAATCCGTCACGGCGGCCCGGCAACCAAATATCCAGCAACACCAGATCGCACTTCTGTTCCTGCAACACCTTTAACGCACCGTCGCCATCTTCGGCGGTGCAGACGTCATACCCTTCGTCGGTCAGAATGCCGCGAAGGGAATCGAGAATATTCACCTCGTCATCCACAATCAGTACGTTTGCTTTTCCCATGCGGCAATTGTAATGCTTACGCGCGGTCAACGCCACCATTTCGGGTTCCCCGGCGGGGAGACCGGCGATTTACCCTACCCTTTTGCCACCATTTCCTGCTAAACTTTGGCCTTAACCACGTGTTGAAAGACTGTGTATGCACGCCATTCTGAGCGTAGCGAAAGGGAGCGCCGGAATAAATTCTCAATCCGGCGCGGGTATCCCCTTTAAGGGGAAGAATCCCTTTCTGGGAAGCGATCTTTCGCCTGTGGCTCAGGTTGACCGGAATGAGGAAAAAACATGAACAAAAGCAGCTTGTTATTTATCGCCGCCGTGGCCGCCTTTTTCGCCATGGCCGGGTATTTGGCTTTTTCCGGGGGCAAGAAGGAAAAGCCCGCCGCCCCGGCAATACCGGCGGCGGCAACATCCCCGGCGGGCGCGCCAGCCCGCATCGAAACCCGTCCGTTGGTGCCCCCTTCCATGTATCAGGGCCGCGTGGCGGAAGCCTACCGGATCGCGGAGGAAATTCCCGGCGTAATTGATCAGCTTTACTGCTATTGCAAATGCAAAGAAAACCCGATGTTTCTGCACAAAACACTGCTCACCTGCTATACGGACAACCATGCCTCCAATTGCGACATATGCATGCATGAAGCCGAGATGGCCTCCCAGATGACGAAAGAGGGGAAATCTCCCGGTGAAATACGGGCGGCGGTAGACGCCTTCTATCTGAAGCAAGATCAGCATGACCACTGATTTTAAAGATCAACGCTCCGCGGCGTTCTTCCCTTTCGCCGCGCTTTGCGCCGTCTGCATCGCGGCCGTTATGGTGATGAAGGTGAACGAACTCAACCGCCCGCCGCTGAAAACCCTGGATGAACTGCGCGCCAGCCAACCGCCGCAGGCCCAAAAGCCGGTGGATCCCGCCCTGAGCCCGATGGACGGGAAACCGTTGCCGAACCTTTCCTTCACCGCGATGGACGGCCGCACAGTGAGCCTTGCCTCGTTTAAGGGAAAAGTGCTCTTTGTCAACCTGTGGGCCACCTGGTGCGCCCCCTGCCGCGAAGAGATGCCCAGCATGCAAAAGCTGTATGAACAGATGAAGGGGGAAAACTTCGAGATGATCGCCATCAGCATCGACAAAGACGGCATGAAAGCGGTTGCCCCCTTTGTGAAAGAGCTGGGGTTGACCTTCCCGATCCTGCTGGATGTTGAGCAACAGGCCGCCGGGCCGTTCCACATCACCGGCGTGCCGGAAACTTTTTTGGTAAGTCCGGACGGCATAATCCTGCATCATCTGGTGGGGCCGGCCAATTGGGACCGCCCGGAAATTGCAAACGCCTTGAAAGCCCTCGCGCGGAAGACCTTTATCGCCGGTAAAAATCCGCCAAAATAACCGGCGAAACGCCGAGCAGGTAGAGCACCATCAGCGTCCAGTTCCGCAGAGTGCCGTAAAGCGGCCCATCGCTCTCCCACCGCCGGGCCGAGGATACCGCTTCGCCTTCCAGCAACGCCAGCCGTCCGCGCCGCCTCAGCCGACGGATGAAATCGACGTCTTCCATAAGCGGCAGCGGCGCAAAACCGCCCATGGCGTCATATACGGCGCGCGTGGTGAAAAACGCCTGATCCCCGTAAGGCATCCGCGCCCAACGCGTCCGGACGTTCGCCATTTTTTCAATCACGCGGTAAGCCGCTCCCGCCGCCCCGATCCGCAGCCGAAACGCGCCGCCAATCGCCCCGGGCGTGGCAAGGGCGGCGCGCACCGCCGCATCCCACCCGGCGGGCAACATGGTATCGGCGTGGCAAAAAAGCAAAATGTCCCCCGTGGCCGCCGCCGCTCCGGTGATAAGCTGCGGGCCGCGCCCCGCCGCGCCCCGAACCACGCGCGCCCCGCCTTTCGCGGCGATGGCGGCGGTTGCCCCGTCGCTATCGGGGACGGCGGCGATTACCTCCACCCCCGGAACCGTTTGCAGGGATTGTACGAGATTTGCCAGATGCTCGCCCTCGCCCAGGGCCGGGATAACCACCGAAATGCGCCGGTTCATCCGGTTCGGCGCTAGCCCAGGCGAGTGGTAAAAATGGAGCGGAGGGTCTTTTCAAGTTTTGCGGAATTCTCTGAGCGCGGAATGAACAACCGGAAGTAATGGTGGATGTTCGCGCTGGCGCCGGGCGTCATGTTCCGGGCAAGCGCGGCCAAACGCTCCGTTCCCGCCTTGCCATCCAGCGGTTCGCAAAATATCTCGCCGTGGCTGTTGCGATAGAAGAGCACGACCTCTTCCATGTCCTTCACCCACGGCTGCGACACAAAATTCGCGATCACCATCATCCCCGTAATCACTTCCGTCTTCAGCAACGTTTGGTTGTCCAAAGACGAAATGCCCCGCGGGGGCATGAACTCAATGATCCCCTTTAACAGTTCCTGAATCGTCTTGAGATGCACCGGCAACGGATTCGGTATCAAGTGCAGGAACGTGCCGGCATCGATGATTTGATTCACGGCCAACCAACAAACCAACTCGGCAAGCGAGCCGCTTTTACGGATGGCGGTGTATTCGACATTAACGCGGCGGGCCACGTCGGTGGAAACATTGCCGCGATAGACGGTCCATACCGTCTTTTTTCCCATCTGCACCTGCGGCATGAAGGTGATCGATTCCTGCCGCAACGCGTCGTCGGACGCTTTTTTCACCGGGTCGAGCTTCCCCGGCTTGCGCTTGTAGAATGAGAAAATCTTGCGTCCCAACACCGTCAGATCTTCGTCCGAGATGCCGGCCTTTACGTCTTCGCGGCCTTTCAGTTCGTCGGTCACCCGTTTGTAGGTGTCAAGGAGAAAGGCGTGCAACTCGGTTCCCAACTTCACCATCTGGTCGAAGTTCCACTCTTCGTAGTTGTTCAATTCGTTGGTGCGGGCGTCATCCCACCCCCATTTTTCGGTGTAGCGGCTCATCGCCTCTTCCTTGAATGCCATGTTCGGCTTGCGCTTGAGTTGCGCGGTCACTTTTACCTTCACCTTGTTGTAGAAACATTTGCGAAGGAGATCAACCACTTCGTGGCGCTTTTTACGCCCGTAGAATACCAACAGGCGGTCCATCATGAGGAGGTAGGGATCCAGTTCCTCCACCACGGCACTTTGGGCCAGCACGTTGCGCTTGAGATCGTCGCACAGCAGGACGGTGGTTCCTTCCGGGTCGATAAGCGTTTCCAGCAGCGCGATTTTCAACACCGATTTAAACGGCGAGGAAAGCGCCTTGTTGATCTGCCAAAGCGCCGCGCCGAAGAGCTCGCTGCCGGGGATATCCGATACGTTCCCCAGATCGACGTACTTGCGCATATCCACGCCAAATGTCCCTTGCATCCCCTGCAACGTCTTGGCGTACGTGGCATCATCCACGCCGGGGGGTGTCAACCACCACGCGGGGTACTTGCCCGCGACGTGGATGCAGGTGCGGTAAAATTCCTCTTTCAGGAGGTGCGCCTGCGAGCTGCCGGCGCTCTCCTGGTCCACGCTGCCAAAATTGTTGGCGCGCACCCGGTGGATGTCGGTAATAAAGAAGTGGAGTTCCAAACCATACTTTTCATCCGCCCATGCCTCTATCGCGCTCAGCTTGCGTTGAAGCCATTCCGCCTCCGGAGGGGTAAGCCGCGTTTCATCGACCACCGCCCAATAATCGTAGTCCGAGGCGGCGTTTTGCGCGGCTGTGCCGACGCTTCCCATGAGCATCAGCGATTCGAGAAGCACTTTCTTGGGCCGCCAATAGGCGAGGTCTTTTTCCACGCCGCGCCAGTCGTTCAAAATCGTTCCGGCCGCCTGACGCATATCATCGGTCAGGTCGAAAGCGTCGATTCCACCCGCGCCTTCCGGCGCCTCCAAATAACAGGGCATGGAGGGGTTGTTGTAGTGCAGCAGCAACGGCACGAAGTTGAGGGCGATGGGCGCGTTTTTGGGCGCGGACTGAATCGCCATCTGGCATCGGCGGCGGTTATACTCCAAAAAGATTTTTTGGGCCGCCTCGGGCTTCATCGGGGTATTCATGCTGGCGGGATCTATTCCTTCCCCGCTTTGCCGGCGTATAGACGGCCTTCCATTGCCGAAACATGTTCTTCCGCCATGGTGGCGGCTATCGCGCCATCGCCCACCGCCACGGCCACCTGCCGCAGCGGCGTCACGCGGCAATCCCCAACCGCGAAGAGGCCGGGGATGCTGGATTCCAGTTTTTCATTCACCGTAATGAAGCCGGAGCCGTCTTTCGCGCAATCCACAAAACCGGTGTTGGGAACCACGCCGACGAACACAAAAACCCCCATCAGGGCGAGCGTCTTCTTTTCTTTGGTATCGATGCTTTCGATGGTCAGGCCGGTGACGCCCGATTTGTCCCCCAGCACCTCCAATGGGCGGTGGAACCAGAGAAACTCCACATTGGGGCGCGCCAACGCCCGCTCCTGCAGCACCTTTTCGGCGCGCAACTCGCCGCGCCGGTGCACGAGATACACCTTCCGAGCAATTTTGCTGAGGTAAATCGCCTCTTTTGTGGCGGTGTCGCCGCCGCCGAGGATGGCGATATCCTGGTTGCGGTAGAAGGGGCCGTCGCAGGTGCCGCAGGTGGAAACACCGCGCCCCAGGAATTCCGTCTCGCCGGGAATGCCGATTTTTTTCGGCTCGGCGCCCGAACTCAAAATCACGGATTTGGCGGCGATTTTTTCATCCCCCAGATCGATGATAAAAAGGTGTCCTTCTTTATTTATTTTGTGCGCCATCGCATACTTCACCGGGGTGCCCACCGCTTGCGCGTGTTTTTCAAATTCCGCCACCAGCGCCGGTCCCGACAACGAGGGAAAGCCGAGGTAGTTTTCAATTATGTCGGTGGTGGCAATCTGGCCGCCCAGGCCTGCCCGCTCCAGCAGCAAGGTCTTCATGCGGGCGCGCATGGCGTATACGGCGGCGGAAAGCCCCCCCGGCCCGCCGCCGACGATAACGAGATCGTACGTTTCCATAAAAGCATTCTCCCACGTTTCCGGTTGCGCTATTTCAAGCAAGCCAATTTTACCCTCTTTTGCCTTTTTACCAACGATATTTTGGATGAAAATCCGGCCTCTGATGTTACAATGCACCCAATAGGACAAAATGAATATGGGCAAAAAGAATAATGGCATCGACCCCAAGACCGACTTGGCCGCGGACTACGCCAAGATATTCGGCCACTGCCATGTGTGCGGCGGTCCGGTCTGGTTCAACCGCCTGATCGACAGCCTCGGCACGCCGCTGCTCACCTATCACTGCTGGAACGGGCACTACCATGTGCTGGACGAGCAATCTCTCGATCTGTACCGCCGCGGCATGGAGCTTACGCCTGCTGACATCAAGCGCATCCTGCCGTTCGTCAAACTTATCCGCCTCGAGAAATAGCGCCGTTGCGGCGTTTCATCCTCATATTTCCGATCAAAGCCTTGAGTTATTAGGTAATCCGAAAAAACTTCCCCTGTATCCCCTCCTTGCAAAGGAGGGGATGGGTCAATAACCGGTGCGCTTTGGATTGGAATGGTGCTTTCCCTCCCAATTCCTTACAATACCGGCATGGGGAAAACCGATCCGGCTACGCGCATCGACGAGCTGAAAAAGCTCATCGCCATCCACAGCGACAAGTACTACCTGCAAGACCGCCCGGAAATAACGGACGGGGATTTTGACAAGCTGATGGCGGAACTCCGTTTGCTGGAGGACGAAAATCCGATCTTCCGCACGGCGGACAGCCCCACGCAAAAAGTGGGCGGCGGCGTGAGAAAAGAGTTCGCCGCGTACAGCCACAACCCGCCGATGCTCTCGTTGGACAACAGCTACAACCCGGAGGACCTGCGCGAATTCGACAAGCGGGTGAAAAAAGGGCTGGCGCGCGATCACGCCGAATACCTGACCGAATTGAAAATAGACGGTCTTGGCGTGAACCTTATATATGTAGGGGGAAAACTGAAGCTGGGCGTTACCCGTGGCGACGGCAAAACCGGCGAAGACGTAACGGTGAACATCAAAACTATCGGTGACATTCCACACGCCGTCAAAACGCCCGCAACGTGGGCGCGGTGCGAAGTGCGCGGCGAGATATACCTGCGGCGAGCCGATTTTCTGAAGCTGAACGAGGAGCGGATGGAATCGGGGGAAGAGCCGTTCGCCAATCCGCGCAACGCGGCGGCCGGAAGTGTGCGGCTGCTGGACGCAAATATCACCCAAGGGCGGAAGCTCCGCTTCTACTGCTACGCGCTTTACGTTTTTGATAAAAAGGGAACGGCGATACGCGACACCGTTCTGCATAGCCAAATCGAAATGATGGAAAAACTTGCGGCGCTCGGCTTCCCGGTGAACGATGCATATAAAAAACATACGTCCATAGACTCCGTGCTGGAGGTTGTCGCGGCGTGGGAGGAAAAACGGAAAAAACTTCCCTACGATACCGACGGGCTGGTGGTGAAGGTGAACCGCTTTCCCGACCAGCGCGAGTTGGGGGCCACATCGAAATTCCCCCGGTGGGCCATCGCCTATAAATACGCCGCCGAGCAGGCCGAGACGGTGGTGCAAAACATCGTGGTGCAGGTGGGGCGCACCGGCACATTGACGCCGGTGGCGGATCTGACGCCGGTCTTGTTGGCGGGAAGCACCATCAGCCGCGCCACGCTGCACAACGAGGACAACGTAAAACAAAAAGATGTGCGCGTGGGCGACAGCGTCATCATCCAAAAAGCGGGCGACATCATCCCGCAAGTAATGAAGGTGGTCTTTGAAAAACGTCCGGAGGGGAGCAAGCCGTGGGCCATGCCAAAAAAGTGTCCCGCCTGCGGCGACGAGGTGGCGCGCGCGGAGGGCGAGGCGGCAGTGCGCTGCCTTAACCGCCATTGCCCGGCACAACAGCTTGAGGCGATCATCCACTTCGCCAAGCGCGACAGCATGGATATAGACGGTCTCGGCCCCAGCCGCATCGAGGCGATGGCTCAAAAGGGAATGCTGAACGACATCGCCGACATCTTCAACCTCGATTACGCGGCGGTGGCCGAAATAGAAAAGATGGGGGAAAAGAGCGCCGAAAACCTGCGCAAATCGATAGAGGCGGCAAAAGGACGCGGGCTGGAAAAACTGCTCGTCGGCCTCGGCATCCGGCATGTGGGGGAACGCGCCGCCTTTTTGATGGCCCGCGCGTTTGCCGACATGGATGCGCTGATGGCGGCGGACGAAGAGAAGCTCACCTCCATTCACGAGATAGGGCCGGAGATAGCGCAGAGCCTGATCCAGTTTTTCGCCGACGCCGAGAACCGGAAGCTCATCGACAAACTGAAAAAGTTCGGCGTCCAGATGGAAGGCTCGCGCGAGACCCCGGCGGCACAAACGCTGGCTGGCAAAACGTTCGTCATCACCGGCACGCTGGAAGGAATGAGCCGCAACGAAGCGAAGGAGCTAATCCAGCGCGCCGGGGGCAAAGTGTCCGGCAGCGTCTCAAAAAAAACCGACTACCTCGTCGCCGGCTCCGATCCCGGCTCCAAGCTCGACGATGCCGCCAAACACGGCGTTAAAGTGATAGGGAAGGAAGAGCTATTAAAACTGTTCGCGCCCCCTGTGCCAACCGTACCAGATTACCCGAGTCCACCGTAGCCGCCTCATCCACGGGAATGGCATTCAGTTGGGCCGGCAGTTCGTGCGCTTTTGTTTCGGAAATCCGTTTTTTACGAATGGCGGTGGTAACGAGACAATCCCAGGCTTCAATCAAACATCAATTTCAAACTGAAACATCGGCGGTTCAATGCGGATGCCGGTGATGGATGTCCGGGAAATGGGAATGCGAATGGGTGATCTCCCCGTGGACATGCGGGTGCGTATGCGGCTCGTTGCCATCCCAATCCTGGCCGTGCGGATGGGCATGATGCAAATCGTGGCGGTGGCTATGCGTGTGCTCCAGCGGCGCGTGGCGATGCTCGTGGTCGTGAAGTTCGGTGAGATGGAGCCACACCCCCGCGCCCATCAGGGCCGTCGCCATCCAAAACCCGCCGGATACCCTATCGCCGAACGCAATGATGGACAAGACCGCCCCGATGAACGGAGCGGTGGCGAAGTAGGCTCCCGTCCGCGCCGTCCCCAGTTCGCGCAACGCCACAACGAACAGCACAAGGCTGATGCCGTAACCGAAAAAGCCGATCAGCATGGCCGATCCGATCACGGGCCAGCCGGGGATCACCGCTCCGGACATCACTGCCAACGCGGCGTTGATCGTCCCCGCAGCCACCCCCTTGCCGCACGCCACAAACATTGCATCGGCCTCGGAAACTTTTCTGGTGAGGTTATTGTCAATGGCCCAGCAAAGGCAGGCGGCCGCGATGGCGAGCGCCCCCGCCATCCCCTCCCATCCAGCCCCGCCTGCGGGCCAGGCGAGGGCGATCCCCCCCGTGACGATCAACGCCATGCCCAGCATCACGCGCCGCCCCGCGTTTTCCCTGAAAGCGAACCACGCCAACAACACCGTGAACACCGTTTCGGTGTTCAGCATCAGCGAAGCCGCCGCGGCCCCCGTGCGGGCCAATCCCTCCATCAGCAGCACCGGCGCGAGCACGCCCCCAACACCGATGGTGAGAAGGTACCAGAACCAGTGCTTCATCGGCAGGCCGAAGTTGCGCCAGCCGCGGTCGCGGATAAGCATCGCCATCAACAGGCCGCCGCCGCTGCCAAGGAAGAGCAGACCAGCCATGAGCACCGGCGGCACATCGCCAACCACCTGTTTGGCGAATGGGGTGCTCCCGCCGAAAAGGAGCGCGGCCCCCAGCGCGGCCATCACCGGAGAAACGGCGATGGATGCAATGCCCCCCGTAGTGCCGCCCTGCTTCATTGTTAATCCGTCCTATAAGTTTTTATGATTCTAACACCGGCGGCCTTTTCGATTCCCGCTCCATGTCATCGTGAGCGGAGCGAATCGATCTCTTTCTTTGTCCGCTCATTTTAAAACGCCGCCGCAATGCCGCTTTGATCCGCAAAAACCGCATTTTCATTTTGGCGATATGGGTTTAATATATCTTACGGGCCGCCCCGCGCGGCCTGCCGTTAAAACTGATACGAAATAAAAAGGGAAGGCGGTGATTTGACGAATGGCCTGCAAAAGCAAATGCGGATCCAAAAGCGCGGTAAAGCCGAAAGGCTCCACCACCAAAAAGAAATAACCGGTATCGATAGATAAAACCGGATGCCGCCGGGCGGCCCATCTTTTCCCCGGCGGCTTTCTTTAGGCAGGCACCCATTTAAGTAGCTGTGGAACTATTTTTCAATCCGCAGCGGAAGTGGCCTGTAGGCAGAAGCAGGGTCTTGCTATATAACATTTAGCGGGAAATTCCACGGGTGGAGCGGGGAATCAGGATGGGGGATTGTTCTTCATATCCTCGATCATGCGTTTAATAGCGGCGGATAACGGCCCCACTTTTTCCTTGCATAGCCATGCCACCTGATCGGCGTCGATATCGAAGTAGTGGTGAACGATGATATCCCGAAAACCCATAGCCCCCTTCCAGTCAATTTCCGGGTATTGTGGAAAAAGCTTTCCCGACGTGATTTTGTCCACCTGCTTCAATGCTTCCCCGGCGGCGGCAAACAACATGCAAACGCCATCCAGCTTTTCCATTCCCGCGGGTGTATCGGTAAAATCGCTTGCGTCATTTACATACACCGTGCGGGCTTGTATTTTCTCCAGAGCCTCGCTTATCTGGGTGAGAATGGACAGAACCAAGCCCCTGTCAAACATACACCCCTTCTTTTTCTATCCGCTCTTTGAGGTAGGGGTTCATTTTTTCCCTGACCCGGACAATATCGACATGTTTATGCACCCGGTTTTCAATTTCCTCCTTGATGTGCACCATCGCATAGGCATCGGGGGTTTTTGTTTTTATGCAGATATCCAGATCGCTGTCGTCCCTCGCTTCATCGCGGGCCACCGAACCGAAGACGCCAAGCTCGACAATGCCGTATTTCTCGGCAAAGTTATTTTTGAAATCGCGCAAAACGGCTAAAATATCGTCTCTTCCCATTACCGGCCTCCAACGTTCACCGCGTTTAGAGATTTCATTATATCAGACGGAAACCCGCGCGGCGCACACACCTGTCGGCCCGGTAGGGCTGCACGGCAGGATTGCCGTGCCTACCGAATCCGGAATTAGGCAGGGGAGGCAATGACGCACCTGCCAAAAAATTCGCGTTAGGCGCTGACGCGGAAGTAAATCACGTCGCCGTCGCAGACCACGTACTCTTTTCCTTCCACGCGCATCTTTCCTTTTTCCTTCGCGCCGGCCTCGCCGCCGCAGGCAACGTAATCGGCGTACGCGATCACTTCGGCACGGATAAAGTGCTTGATGAAATCGGTATGTATTACCCCGGCGGCCTCGGGCGCCTTGGCCCCTTGATGCACGGTCCAGGCGCGCACCTCTTTCACCCCGGCGGTGAAGTAGGTGATGAGGTTGAGCAGCTTGTACCCTTCGCGGATCATGTTATCGAGGCTGCTGGATTTCAGCCCCAGTTCGGCGCGGTAGGCCGCGCGTTCCGCCGGAGGCAATTCGGCTATCTCCGCCTCCACCTGCGCGCAGATGGTGAGGAATCCGGCCCCGCGCTTTTGCGCGTATTCGCGCACCTTTTGCACCAGCGGGCCGTCCTCTTCGGATGGCTCGCCGATATTCGCCACGAACATGAGCGGCTTGGCGGTGAGCAGCGGCATCTCCTGCCGTATCGCGAATCCGCCCGTCTCCGACGCCATGATCCCGCGTTGCAGCCCATCGGCTATCGGCTCCAGCTTCGCCAAAAATTCGGCGTCTTCCTTCTTTCCGGCTTTGGCGGTCTTGCGCAGGGAGAGGATTTTCTTTTCCACCCCTTCCAGGTCGGCCAGCATCAATTCGCTTTCTATCACTTCAATATCGCGTATCGGATCGACCGCGCCGATCACGTGCATGATGTCACCCGAGGCGAAGCAGCGCACCACATGGGCGATGGCATCCACGTTGCGGATGTGGCTGAGAAAGCGGTTGCCCAGCCCTTCCCCCTTGCTGGCTCCCGCCACGAGGCCGGCGATATCGACGAACTCCATCTGCGTGGGCACCACGCGCTCCGGCTTGACGAACTCGCTTAGTTTTTCTATCCGCTCGTCCGGCACATCGACACGCCCCACGTTGGGATCGACGGTGCAGAAGGCGAAGTTGCTGGCGGCCGCGCCGGCCGAAGTGATGGCGTTAAACAGGGTGGACTTTCCCACGTTGGGAAGCCCGATAATTCCGCAATTAAATCCCATGGCAATCCTTTAGCTGAACGGTTCAAAACATGTTTTTAAAGAAGCGGTATTGTAACAGCTTTTGGGGAAAACGGGGCGGGAAGGATCAAAACTTCGCGAGGTCGGTGGAAAGGGTCAACGCCTTCCCTTTCAGTGGATCCTTCAGGCCCTCCGCGAGGGCGCGCAATACCACCCCCTGGCTTTTGATCTGGGCCAGCAGCGAACTCCGTTTGAATTCGTATATCCGCTTTTCCAGGCCGGAGATCTGATCGCGCATTTCCATGATCTGCGCCCGGTTGTTAACGACGATTTCCTCCACTTTGACCGAGCTGGTTTTGATGGCGGCGACATCGGCCACTACCTGCCGCAGCTCGGCCCGGTCGTCACGTTCGCTCAAAAAAACAAAGGCGGTTAATGCCAGCGTGACGATGCTCAATACCACCGCCAGCAACGCGTTCATGTTCCCCACGGTTCCATCGCGGCGGCTGGCGGATGGATCGGGTGCGTACTCCCGCCGCGAGAGGCGTTGCGAAAGCGCCGCCGATGCGTTGCGCGCCTCCTCCGCCGTCACCGGATCGGCCGGGGAAACGGGCGTGGCCGCGCTTTCCCTCGCGGGCGCGTCCGGCAAATCGTTCAGGATATCGGCGTCCACAAAGGTGATGGCCGAGCCGTTGGCGATCCCTTTTTGGGCCAACAATTCAACGGCGCGGTTGATGGAAATGTCTTTGAGCTTTGCCAATTCGAATACCCTGATTTTTTTCATCGAGGCAATTATACCCTAATCACCCCGTCCCTGGAAAACGGTTTGCAAAGCCCCCCATGATACGGTGTATAATCCCTCCATGCGTTATAACCTCCTAATGTCGCTGGCATTAACCGCCCTACTGGCTGTTTCCGCCCGCGCGGAAACGGCCGGAGCGGCGCCCGAAGCCTCAACAACGCAAGTGGCAATCACGGGAGAAGTGCAAAAACGCGATGTGCCGCGCGCGCTGTTTTACGAAAAAGAGAGCCCCGTCATCACCATGGAGATGTTGCTTACTTCCGGTTACCTTGCCCGATACGACCATCCGTTCGCCACGGTGATCGACTTCCAGCAGCCCGACAAACGGGCCGCGTCCCCCGGCGACGATATTTACATCAGCGCCGGAACCAAAGCCGGCTTGAAAGTGGGAGATCAATTTTATATCTATCACCGGTCCGATGCGGTGATAGATCCCGACACCCGCAATGAAATCGGGTATATCGTGACCATGGCCGGTCTCATCTCCGTGAAAAACGTGACGGAAAGCGCCGCCTTGGCGCACGTGGACAGGGGATTTGAAATGATTTTCTCCGGCGACGGATTGATACCGCGTTTCAACGTGTTGCCGCCTAAAATGGATCCCGACCGCCCGCTGGAAGACAAAACCATCGATGGCAAAATCGTTTATGTGCGCTACGGCAAAGACGGCATCACGCAGGATGACACCGTGTACCTCAATGTCGGACGCAAACATGGCGTGAAGGAAGCCGACCTGTTTCAAGTCGTTGAGTACGACAAGGAGCGCGGCGATGAAACCCACGGCATCCTCAAGGACATCGGACGGGCGCTGGTGATCCTGGTAAAAGAGGAAACCGCCACCGCCGTGGTTATCAGTTCCAAGTCCGCGGTGAAAATAGGCGACCGGGTTTCGTACGTACAGGAGCGCTGAGCTCCCGCCCCCGCTTTCCCCGCCGATGAAACAGGCTCCCCACCCCAAAACCGCAGCCATCGTCACGGTGGGCGACGAACTTATGACCGGCCTGGTGGTGGATACCAACGCCGCGGCCATCGCCCGCTTCCTCCTCCGGCGCGGGTACCGCATCGTTGGTAAATCATCCGTGGGAGACGCCGTCCCCGCCATCATCGCATCCGTGCGCGCCGCCATGCGCCGCGCCGATATCGTCGTGGTCACCGGCGGCCTCGGCCCCACGCACGACGACCTCACCAAGGAAGCGCTCCGCCGCCTCTTCAAGTGCGGCGCGAAATTCGATCCCGCCGTCCTGCGCCACGTGCAATCGTTTTTCAAGCGCATGGGTAAACCGATGCCATCCATCAACCGGGAGTATGCCAACATCCCTACCGCCGCCGTGGCGGTCCGCAACCGGATGGGGGCGGCCCCCGGCCTTTTTTTCAACAAGCGAGTCCTGGCTCTGCCGGGAGTTCCGCACGAAATGCTTTACATGCTGGAACACGAAGCGCCAAAATTCATTCACCGCGGCGGCGTAACCATCGCCGAAAAAACCTTCCATACGGCTGGTCTGGGAGAAGTGGGCCTGATGCGGCGGATGACGAAGCTGGACGAAGCGCGGCAACTCGCCGACATCGCTTTTTTGCCCGGCTATGGAAGGGTGGATATCCGCCTGCTGACGCGGGGCGCAACGCCCGCCGCCGCCCGCGCACGGCTGAAAAAAGCGGAGAAGCTGATCTCTCCCTCCATCCTGGAATATGTCTGGGGCGTTGATGATGAAACCATCGAAAGCGCGGTGGGAAAACTTTTGGGCCAACAGAGAAAAACGCTGGCCGTGGCGGAAAGCTGCACCGGCGGGGGCATCGGGGAAAAAATCACCGCCATCCCAGGCAGCAGCAATTATTTCCTCGGCGGTGTCATCAGCTATGCCAACAAGGTGAAAGAAAAAATGCTCGGCGTTTCCGCCGCCACCATTAAAAATCACGGCGCGGTGAGCCGGGAGTGCGCCGAGGCCATGGCCAAAGGGGCGCGCGCCCGGCTGGGGGCCGATTACGGCCTTGCGGTCACCGGCGTTGCCGGGCCGGGCGGCGGCACCAAAGAAAAACCGGTCGGCCTCGTTTTTGTGGCGGTAGCCGCCCTAGGATGGGTGCAGGTGCGCCGCCTCAACCTCGCCGGATCGAGAGCAACAATCCGCGGGCGGGCCGCCAACGAGGCTCTTTTTTTTCTGCGCGACATCCTCGCCGCGCGGAACGGATAGTTCCCCATTACAGGAAAAACCATATGAGGCACATAAATCCGTCAATCAGAACCTTATTGGCATTAATCGCCATAGCTTTAACCGCTCCACTATTTGCCATCGCGGATGATGGGGCCGACGGGACGAAACATCAGTCGTGGGTGCTTTTGCCCATCATTGCCAGAACGGAAGAGACGGGAATGCAGTATGGAGCGATGGCCGTTTATTTTCCGGAAAAGGCGTCCACCGGCACCCGGGCGTCATCCATAGGCCTTAGCGCAAGAACCACCCAGAAAAACCAGCAAATCGCGGACATCTTTGCCGATTTCTACATGCCCGGGGATGAGTGGAAAGTAAAGCCTCGCATCACCTACGAAGCATGGCCCGCCAACTATTACGGAATCGGGAACGACACGCCGGGCAGGCCGGAGCTTTACGACAGCGACAATCTGGAGGCGTATCTGTACGTGGAACGGCGCGCGTGGGGAAATTATTTCACCGGCGCCGGATACCGTTACCGCAAAGATACGGTGAAGCCATTGGCGGGGGGCCGCCTTGAATCGGACGGTGCGCCGGGCGCAAAGGGCATGGAAGTATCCGGTCTTGAGGCGTCAATCGGCTACGACACGCGGGACAACACATTCGCCCCCTACATGGGGAATTTAATGAGCTTGGAAGCTTTTGTCTATCGCGGATTTTTGGGGAGCGCGTTTGATTACGAAGTGGGGCAGGTTGATCTTCGCCATTATACGGAGTTGGCGGATAATAATGTGTTGGCCTTGGCCATGTTTTTCCGGTATTCATCCACCGGCACGCCTTTGCTGGAGCTTTCGTCGCCGGACGGCGCGAAGCTGCTTCGCGGGATAGAAAACGGCAGGTACCGCGATCAGGATATGGTGTCATTACAAACGGAATACCGATTTCCGGTCTGGTGGAGATTCGGAGCGACGTTGTTTGGTGAAGCGGCGCAGGTTTCGCCCTCCCCAAGCCAGTTCACCGCCGACCGGTTCAAGTATGGCGTTGGGGCGGGAGTGCGCTTTGCCCTTAATCCATCGGAACGATATAATGCGCGGTTGGACGTATCGTACGTTGACGGCGGGGTGGGAGTGGTGATCTACATAAAAGAGGCCTTCTAAACCGGATTATTCATGGTGGAACTCGGTACAACAGAATTCATTCTGTTGTTCGCCCGCAAAGGCCAAGAAAGCTTGCCCCCTTCGGGGTCAACCACAGGATGAATCCTGTGGTACCAAACAGCCGTCCAATTACCCAATAGGTGAAAACCATGCCAAGCCCTCAAAACGGCATTGACGCTTTCAATCATGGTAAAATGCCGTTTCTTCGCGCATTGCAATTAGCTTTATTAGCCGCAAACACGGGATTGCGGGAGTTCCCTTTTTTAACGGACATCAACTTTGGTATACTCTATTCCTTAACATGAAGGAGTGACCCACGATGGCCAACCGCCGCCAGTACCCGCCCAAAGAACCGTCCGCCCGGGAGGACGTGCTTGAGCGTTTCTTTGAAAACGGGGCGCGGCCCATCCACTCCGGCGTGCGGGCATGGGCGCCGCCGGTGGATATCTACGAAACCGCCGGCGAGGTGGTGATCCACGCCGAGCTCCCCGGCGTGGAGGAAAAAGATGTCCACATCGAGATGAGCGAAAACTACATCACGATCCGGGGAAAACGGCACCTGAAAACCGGCCGCGGACGGTACGTCTGCGTGGAACGGAACTACGGCCCTTTCCAGCGCACGCTTCGCCTGCCGGTCATCGTAAAAAAAGACGAGGTTCACGCCGAATACCATTTCGGCGTGCTGATGATCGTGGTGCAAAAACAAAATGGACAGAGCCCCGCATACGTCCGCGTGGAAATAGAATAATGAGCAAGCCATACACCCTGATAAACAACTGCATGGAAAAAGCGCTGCGCAACGAACCGCTGACGGGCGGTGAAGCGCTGGAAATCCTCGCCCTTCACGGCGATTACATCATGCCGCTCATGGCGGCGGCCGACCGCGTGCGGCGCTTTTATAAAGGAAACCGCGTATCGCTCTGCTCGGTCATCAACGCGCGGTCGGGCCGCTGTCCCGAAGACTGCGCCTTTTGCCCGCAATCAACGCATGCGTCCAGCGATGTCCCGGCCTATGAGCTGGTGGATGGCGGCGCCATCACGCGGGCGGCCACTACCGCGCTTTCGAATGGCGCGCACAAGTTCGGCATCGTTACCAGCGGCAAAGGGGCCGCCACCCGCAAAGGGGAATTCGACGAACTGCTTGACCGAATCAGGGTGATGAAGGACACCGTCGGCATTCACCGTTGCGCGTCGTTGGGCGTTATTGACGAACGGGAGGCGCGCGCGTTGAAGGAAGCCGGCCTGGAGGAATTCCACCACAACCTGGAAACGGCCCGCAGCTTTTACCCCAACATCTGCTCGACCCGTTCATACGATGAAAACGTTGATTCCCTACGCGCCGCGAAGAAGGCGGGCCTGCGCGTCTGCTGCGGCGGCATCCTCGGCATGGGAGAGACCCCCGAACAACGGGTGGAGCTGGCCGAAGAACTGCGCCAGCTCGGCGTCGACTCCATCCCGCTCAATTTTCTCAACCCGATCAAGGGAACCGCGCTGGAAAACCAGCCGCCGCTCAAGCCGCTGGAGATTCTCAAGATCATTGCCTTCTTCCGCATCTACCTGCCGGCTACGGACATCAAAGTGGCGGGTGGCCGGGAGGTGAACCTGCGCGGCCTGCAATCCTTCATCTTTTTTGCCGGAGCCAACAGCGCGATGGTCGGAAACTACCTCACCACCAAAGGCCGCGCCGCGGCGGACGACCTGGAAATGATCGCCGATCTGGAGCTGGAGGTCGTTGACTGACGACATTTTCTCCTCCGGGCTGGAAGAACTGGCCGCCCGCGGGCTGCTGCGCGCCGCCACCGCCTTCGACGGAGGCTCCGCCCGCACCGTCACCGTAAACGGGCGCACCCTCCTTCTCTTTTGCTCCAACGACTACCTCGGCCTTTCGCGCGACCCGCGCATTGTGGCGGCGGTGAAGGAGGGGCTGGACCGATACGGATTCGGCTCCGGCGGTTCGCGCCTCATCTCCGGCACCCGGACACCCCATGCGGCGCTTGAAAAAACCATCGCCGCATTTCTCGGCGCGGAAGCGGCCTTGCTGTTCGGCACCGGTTTTTCGGCTAATAGCGGCGTCATCCCCGCCCTCGCGGGCAAGGGGGATCTTATCCTCGCCGACAAGCTCAACCACGCGTCGCTGGTGGATGGCTGCCGCCTCTCCCGCGCCGAATTCGCGCGCTACCCGCATTGCGACATGGGCACCCTCGAAAAACTTCTGCAAAAAGGGCGATCCGCGCGCGCGCGATGGATCATCACCGACGGCCTTTTCAGCATGGATGGCGACTTGGCGCCGCTTGACGCCATCTGCGCGTTGGCAAAAAAACACGATGCGCGGGTCTATGTGGACGACGCCCACGCATTTGGCGTGTTGGGAAAAAACGGGCGCGGCACGCCGGAACTGTTCGGCGTGGAACGTGATATCGACATCCTTATGGGAACGCTCGGTAAAGCGGCCGGCGGCATAGGGGCGTTCGCGGCGGGAAAAAAAAGTACCGTCGATTGGCTGCTAAACAAGGCGCGCAGCTTCATATTCTCCACCGCCCTCCCGGCATCCGTGGCGGCGGGAAACTTGAAAGCGGTTGAGATATTGGGGAATTTTCAAACGGAACGTAACGCTTTCATTCAGATTACCGAGGAATTTCACCGGCATCTAAAGACCGCAGGTTTTGCTATTTCATCCAAAAGCTATATAATACCGCTCGTTATCGGAGATGCGGGCGATACTGTGGCAACCGCAAAGCTGCTGTGGGATGAGGGGATATTTCTTCAAGCCATCCGGCCCCCCGCCGTCCAGGAAGGAACTTCCCGGCTTCGCTTAACGCTTTCCTTGGCTCACACCGGGCAGGACCGGGAAACGGTGATGCGGGCATTGAGCAAGCATGTCGATGTTGGATATAAGGGGACAGGACAATAGAAACGAAAAAGATCATTCTGTTTGAAAAAGACGTAAAGGCGCGTCACATCATTGACATATTAATCCGCAAGATCGGATGCCCGAATGTGCTCGAGGTGGAGTCGCAAGAGGACTTTGATCAGGCTATCGCCTCATCGATAGACCCCTATTCCGGCATGGCGGGCCTTCTGGGAAAGGCGGCCCTGCCAAAACTGCTTCTCGACCTCATCATCGTCGACTGGGAAACCCCCGCGGGCGGCGCGTTAAAGTTAATAAAAACGATGAAGTCGAAATATTCCGGCCACTACCGCTTTCTGTTGGTGGCCGACAAGCGCCACGCCGGCGACATGAGCACCGCGCTGAAGGCGGGAGCCACCGACTTCATCCTGAAACCGTTCGGCACCGCCGAATTCAACGAGAAGATGGAGAACGTCCTTTCCGACAAACCGCTCACCGTGCAATCGTTCGCCATGGGAGCCGCCTCGGACAAATCGAAAAAAGTGGGCTACGGCGTAAGCCCTTTCACGATAGGCAAAGCGGCCCCGGACGCGCCGAAGGCCGAGGCCCCGCACGTCGCCGCCCAGCTTGCGCCAGCCGCCGCTCCCCGCGTGGAACCCCGGGTAAAACCAAAGTTCCTGACGCCTGCGGCGGGCGCGGGCGGCGGCGGCGCGTCATTCTATTCGTCCTCCGCCGGAAAAAAACGCTCCGATAACGCCGAGCCGACCGCCACCCTCATCGACGGCAAAATCGACGGACACTACCACCAGAAGGTGGACGTGATCGGCGGCGGCGAAAACTGCTACTGGGCCAAGGAGACGGAGAACGGCAAAGTGCGGCTGGAATATTTAAGCGCCAAAGGAACCGCCACCGGCATGGAAGCAAAAGTGATCGACCGCGACGACTTCATGTATACCTTCTACCTCTGCGAGGAATACGGGTGCAATCTTCTGCGCCGTCTCGGCCAATGGCCCCCTCCCGGCTACGACGAAGCGGGAAACATAATTCCCTGATTCTTCCGCCGGTGAACCCCGCGTGAATTGCGCCCCTCGGCGGGGTAGAATGAACCCATGGGGATACGCATGAAAAAAAAGCCGATGGAATGGCTGCGCCAGGCGGATTTCGACATGGATACCGCCGATCTCGTTTTGGGGGTCGGGCGGTTCTTCTACGCCGTATTCATGTGCCACCTCGCGCTGGAAAAGGCGCTGAAAGGGGTCTATACCGCCCGCCTGCATCGCGTTCCCCCCAAAACGCATAGCCTGGTTTATCTGGTGGAACGGATGAAACTGCATGTGCCGGAACCAATTTTCGATTACCTCTATACGCTCAACCGCGTGAGCACGCAGATCCGCTACCCGGACGACCTGCACAAAATGCTTGATACGTTCAACGAAGAAATGACCCGCGACATTCTCGCGGAAGGAAGGAAATCTTTGGAATGGATAAAAGGACGGTTGTAGCCGCCATCGGCTGCCTGCGGGACATCCTTCTCGCGGAAGGAATGCGCCTCGGACGGATCATCCTTTTCGGCAGCCGCACGCGCGGCGACGAACAGGAGGAAAGCGATATCGACCTGCTGGTCATCTCGGAGGATTTCGCGGGGAAAAGCGTTTTCGAGCGCGCGGCGTTGACGAAAAACGCAGAGATTACCGCCATGAAACGGTTCCAGGTGCCCTTCGATATCATCACGCTCACCGAAGATGAATTTGAAAACGGCGGCTCGCTCTTCGCGCAATTCGCCGAAGACGGGGAAACCGTCTACCCCATATCTAAATAACGCGTAACCTCGATCCCCCCGGCGGCGGAGTCTCCGCCAAGGGATTATTTCCCGGCTTGCCGCTTTTCGACATCTGCGATAAAGCCGCTTATGACGGCCGCCAACTCCTCCGGCTGCTCCACATGCGCCATGTGACCGCTTTTCTCCATATCCGATAAATGTGAGCCGGGGATGGCATCATGAATCTGTTGGGAAAATTTCAGGCTGCAAATGGGGTCTTTGCCGGCGCCGATTATCAGCGTGGGGGCATGTATGCGGTGCAGCCGCGGCCGCACATCAAACGGCAGGGACAGAAATGTTTGATAGGGGACGATGTTGAAGCGCATATTCGCCACGGCGGCGTCTATCCGCTCCTTGTTGGCGGTGTAGTCCGCAAAGTAAAATCCCGCCGCCTTTTTGAAAAGACCCGCCGCTTCTTCCGATGTTTTGGAAACGCCCATGCCCATGAAAGCGGGGGCCGCCTCTTTAAACCACGGCTCATTCGCAAACCATCCCAGGTTGGCGGATAGATCGTCTATCCACTCCTTGCCGGTGACCGGCGTGGTGGAGAACAGAATCAGTCCCTTCAGATTGCCGGAATGGTTCACCGCATACGTCTGCGCCACCATGCCGCCGTGGCTGTGCCCCAACAGGTAAAAGGACGATATGCCCAGATACCGCCGCAGCCCTTCAATGTCGTCGGCGTACCGCTCAAAGGTGTAATCGGCGGCGTTCGGCAGTCCGCCGGATGCGCCGCTTCCCGCCGGTTCCAGATACACCAGCGTGAGATATTCTTCCAGCGATGGCATCCGGAGGTAATCCCAGCCAATTCCCGGTCCGCCGGGGTGTACGATGCAGATTGGCCCTTTGCCGTGAACGTGATAGGCAATGGCCGTCCCGTTAATCGCCGCCGAATGGGTGCCGGACGCAAGGCGGTCATCCGGCGATACCGCCCCAAAATGGGCGCAAGCGGAAAGAACGATGAGGAGCACAGCCACAAGCCGAAGCCTATCTTGTTGTGCCGATGGAATCCGCACGTTCATCAACCCCCTTTTTTTCAAAGCAAAAAGCTTGTCGCCAACTTGTTTTTAAAGTTTATACGACAACCCGCGGCCACACAACTCCATGAAGCTTAGGGGCGGTCGCAATGGCGAATCTGATCGGAATCAGACCGAAATCCTTTATGAACTGGACGAAACGAAAAAAAAGTAAAGGTGTGCCGCTAAAGCAACAACTTCTACAAATGACGGGGGGCTTTGGAATCCGGGTTAAAACCGGTAGTCGAGATTCAGGAAGACGGAGCTGGTCTTATAGCTGGAGGGGTACTTAACGGCATTGAGCGTGGGGATATTCTGGTCGCTATATTCCACCACGCCGTAAATGAATAGCTGCCGGCTGACGCTGAAGTTCAGCGAAGCGCCGTATATCATCTGGGTCATGTCGTCCGTGGCGCCATCTTGCTGGCTGACCATGTAGGTCGCGTTCAATTCACCGGTGATATTTTCCCGCACGTTCGCCCCCAAGGCAAAGAAACCCTGCCACCCCTTGTTGGTGTAATAGTTGACCAGCCGGTAGGCCAGATTGTAATACAACACGCTCCATAGCTCGTTTTGCCGGTAACCGAGGCCCATGATATTGCCCTCCTTGCCATCGTTGCCGCGGGTGGCATAGCTGACATCCGCGTACACCTTGCCGGTGCGTGAAAGGCTGACATCGCCATACATGCCGTAATTCCGGTTAATGCTGTGGTCGAGGCTGTAGCTCATGGAATCCTGCAGCCAGATGGCGCGGTACTGGCTATAGCTCATGTTTATCCGCGCGGCCCAGCCCCAGCGGTAATTGAAATTGAAAAACAGGTTGGTGATGTCGGGGCCTTCCTTGCCGCCCGTGGCATCGCCGGTGACCTTGTTATCCACCCGAACCGAACTGTACATGTTCATGGCGTCGCTCGGCGACCAGGCGAACGAGCCGTATAAGTACATCTCGTCTTCGTTGCCCATGTGCTGGCTGGTCGCCACTCCCAACGCGGTGGAAACCGATTTATTGCGCAAATAGGTATAGAAACCGTACGTGGTGTAATCGGCGGTGAAATAGTCGTGAAGCGGATCGGCCTTGGTGCCGCCGAAGAGACCGGCCCCGCCCGTCTCGCCCAAAGCAAAGTCCATATTCAGTCCGTCCACCCTTGCGCCGGGCATGGGATCGATGTACTGCCGGCCGATGGCAAACCGGGTTCTGGTGCCGCCTATATGCCGCATGTCGATATTCGCCTGGTCAATGCGGGTGCTGTCGATACTGCTGTTGTATTCCTTGCCGCCCGAGGTGCGGTATTGCCCATCGAAGTGAAAATCGGTCTCTTCGCCCAAGCCGTTTAAATAAAGCCGGGTCCGGGTGAAATTGTAGCTTTGATTGCTGGCGTCGTCGTTTTGGAGGAACAGTGATTCCGAAATGCGCCCCTTGATATCCATGGCCGATGCCGCAGAGGGAACAGCGGCGGCAATCAGCGCCGCCAGGAATCCGCCGGTAAATATTTTTTTCATGTTCTTTACCATCAATTGCAGGCCGGCCCGCTATAGGACGGATTTTTAAAGGTGGAGGTTGTATGACAGAGAATACAATTCGTCGGGCAAGGATTGGCTCCCTTGTGTTTGTACTGCCACGTCAGCGGCTGGGACATTCCGGCGGGGTTGGTGGTGTGGCAATTGAAGCATTGCGATTCCGCCGTGGTTCCGGGCCATTTAAGCGACAACGTGCTGCCGGTCCCGCTGTGGCACTTCGTGCAATCGCTCTTCACCGAGGAATGGGAGCCGGTAAAAGTCATCGTTGAATGGGTGAAGGTGGCTCCCAGCCAGCTAAACCCGCCCGACTTGTGGCATTCAACACAGTTGGTATTGCCGCTCTTGTGGAAAACGGCCGCGGCCGGCTTGCTAAAGTCGGCGGTGTGACAGAAGTAACAGGTTTGCGGGGTGTTGCGATAGTTGCGCGCCCGGTGGCACTGTTCGCACGTGGCGGCGCGATGCCCGCCATCCAGCCGGAAGCCGGTCTCGATATGGCGGAATCTCTCCGGGAACCAGTTTTTGGCGGTATGGCACTGACCGCAGGCCACGGGGCCGAACTGGTTGTAGTGCGGATCGGTATGGCACTTCACGCAATCGGGGCCGAGGCCGGTGAATATTCCTTTGGCCTTGTGGCAATCGGAGCAGACAATCTGGGTGTGCGCCCCCTGCAAGGGAAAACCGGTCACTTCATGGAAAAAGCTCTTGGGTTCCCAGTTCGCGGCGGTGTGACACTGCTCGCATTTCGCCCCCATTTTTCCTTTGTGGGCCTTGTCGTCTTCCTTCCGGTGGCAGTCGAGGCACTCCGACTTGAGCGGCTTCCAAACTTTCCCCTCATGGCATTTTTCACAGTTGACGGACACGTGCTTTCCTTCCAGCGGAAAGTGCGCTTGCGTGTTGTGATTGAAGGTCAACTGCTTCCAGTCCTTCGGCGTGTGGCACTGTTCGCATGTCTTGTCGCGGAACTGGCCGGCGTGCGGGTCTTTGTGACAGTACGCGCTGGCACAGCTCTTCGTGTCGATGCCGCGGAAAGTCTGGACGCCGGCTTCGTTTGTTTTATGGCACTTGTCGCATTTTATGGACGCATGTTTGCCTTCCAGCTTATAGCCTTTGTATGCGGGCGCCGCGTGATCGAACAGGCTCGGCTTCCACTCCTTCGGGGTATGGCACTGTTCGCATTTCAGATCCTTGAATTGCGGGCCGTGAATGTTGCCGCGCTCCTTGATATCGTGGCATCCGGCGTTATCGCAACGGTCGGCGGCTATCGGCTTGAAGAGCGTCACTTGGGTAAGCGGGTCGGGCCGGTGGCATTTTTCGCATTTTATGGATGCGTGTTTGCCTTCCAGCTTGTAGCCTTTGTATGCAGGCGCCGTGTGGTCAAACAGGCTCGGCTTCCAGTTTTCCTCGTGGTGGCAGCCATCGCACAACTGGCCCTTGAATTGCGGGCCGTGGATGTTGCCGCGGCTCTTGATGTCGTGGCACCCCGCGGCGTCGCAACGCTCGCTGGCCATCGGCTTGAACAGCGCCGCTTTGGTGACCGGGTCGGGCCGGTGGCATTTTTCGCATTCCAGCTTGGCGTGCTTGCCCCTCAGCCTGTACCCTTTGTATGCGGGCGCCGCGTGATCGAACAGGCTCGGCTTCCAGTTTTCTTCGTGGTGGCAGCCATCGCACAACTGGCCTTTGAATTGCGGGCCGTGGATATTGCCGCGGCTCTTGATGTCGTGGCATCCCGCATTGTCGCAGCGCTCGCCGGGTATCGGCTTGAACAGCGCCGCTTTGGTAACGGGATCGGGGCGGTGACACTTTTCGCATTCCAGCTTGGCGTGCTTGCCCTTCAACTTATAGCCCGCATAGGCGGGATCTTCATGCTTGAAGGTTGAAGGCTTGAAGTCCTGCGTGGTGTGACACTCTTCGCACTTCTTCCCGGCGAACTGCTTATCGTGCACGTTGCCGAATTTCCCCTTGTCGTGACAACCGGGGGCGTCGCACGTGTCATACTTCTGAATCTTGAACACCCCTTTCGCCCGCTCAAGATGGCACTTTTCGCACGGCGTTTGCACATGCTTGCCCAACAACGGGTACTTGGTCGTCTTATGATCAAACCGTATTTCTTTCCATGTGGCAGCCACGTGGCAACTTTCACATTTCGGCCCCAGGCCCCCTTTGTGCTTATCATCCTTCTTGTGGCAGGTGATGCACTGTTCCTTGTTCTCTACCTGAAATAGTCCCTTCACGATGTGGCACTTGTTGCACTCTACTTTGACGTGCTTGCCTTCCAGTTTGTAGGGCTTATCGTGATCGAAAGTGACGTCTTTGCCTTTCCAGCCGATTGTGTTGTGGCAGTTTTCGCATTTTTCTTTTAGCGTACCTTTGTGAACGTCATCCTTCTTGTGGCAACTGAAGCAGGTTGTTTCAAGGCCGGCGTAACTGACAAGGCCTTTTTTCGTTTTGGTTGTGTGGCATTTAACGCAATCAAGGGGGGAATGTTTGCCGACGAGCTTATAGCCGGTGGTGGCGTGGTCGAATTTTTTAATATCCCCTTCGGTGCCGCGGTAGCCGCGTCCTTTGTGATCCTTGTGACACTTCACGCATTGCTGATCCGTCACGCCGCCATGCAGCCCTTTTTTCAGGGCCTGTGCGGCGGCAACGCTGGCGTGACAACCAACCGAGGTGCAGTTGGCGTTTGGCAACCCCTCCCCCTTGGTGTGACACTTGGTGCAATTTGAAAGCCCTTCAAGATCGGCGTGGAACGACCCCAATTCGCCGGGGCTGATCAAGCTGCCGAAGTTGGCCGCATGGGCCGCGCCGGGGTATCCGAATGCAATTAGGGCGGCTAATGAAAGCGCGAGTAAGAGACGCTTGCTAAACGGCACCCTGTTTCCCCTAATGCAAATTATTTATGCTGTCAAAAAGGTATCAGCCCGGAATACTTCCGTCAAGAAACAAAAAGCTTCAGAGAATCATGAAGCAATTCACATGCCATTGCCATAGGACTGATTTCCTCGCAGTATACACCGCGACCGTCCCCTATAAGGACATCCGCCGCGCGCAAAAACAGACACCCTGTCCGCATTCAATGTTGTCCGCCCTCGCGGCACGGAGTACAATTGGCGCATGGGATTGTTACGTTTCGCGCTCTGGATATTCATTTTTTTGATTGCGATACGGCTTATCGGACGGCTGTTACGCGCAAGTTTCCACTTTGAAATCATCACGCCGCAAAGCCACGGCAACCAGCGGCAACCGCCGGGCGGCGGGCAGCCGGGACGGGCGGCCGCCGACATGGTTCAGGATCCATCGTGCGGCGCGTGGATCGCCGCCGAGCACGCGGTGAAAATAAACGCCGGGGCCACCACGCAGTATTTTTGCTCGCAACAATGCCTGGATAACTATCGAAAGAAACTCAATGGTTAGGGTGGGAATCGTGGTCGCTTCCGATACGCGCTCCGCTGGGGGCGGAAAAGAGGATGGCTGCATCCCGGCGTTGTGCGCTTTTTTGGAGGACAACGGATACACGGTGGTGCATTCTGTCATCGTGCGGGATGAAATAGCGCCGTTACGGGAGGAGATCATGAGAATGGTCAGCAGCGGCGCCGTCGATATGGTCTTAACCAGCGGCGGCACGGGGGTTTCCCCGCGCGATGTTACGCCCGAAGCCACCAAGCCGCTGCTGGAACGCGATTTGCCCGGCATCCCGGAGGCGATGCGTGCCGCTTCATCAAAAAAGACGATAAACGCCGTGGTGTCGCGGGGGCTGGCGGGCATGATCGGGCCGGTGTTGGTCATCAACCTGCCGGGCGCGCCCAAAGCGGCGGTGGAAAACCTTGAAGCGGTTCACCGCGCCATTCCGCATATAATTAAGAAGGCAAAAGGAGACCCCGCCGAATGCGCCCAACGGTAGCGAAGGCATCAGCGGGTTTGGCTTTGGGCCGCGTTATGGGGAACTGTTCTTCTTGCCGTAAAACGTGCCTTAAAAGTCATTCAAGCCTTTAAAATCGCCCGGACGGTCCTGTTTTTTAGGTGCGGGATGGGCTTCGGCAAGTTTCTCCTTTATCTTATCAATCACCTCGAGTTTCACGAGGTTGTGGAACTTCAGATAGTCTTCCAATGAATTGACGCTCTGCGCCTTCACCGCGTAGTCAAGCTGTTCCAGGGTAATTTTCTTCTTTACGGTGAGCCACTCCCCCAGCCGGAGGATGGGTTCGCGGTTATTGAAAAATCGAATGTAGTTTTCGCGTGTCATGATGTTCAACTCGCTGATAACCGTCACCACATCACCGCCGGTCTCTTGCGCTTTTTGAAGGATCAATGCCTCTTGTTCGGGAGTAAAGTACCCCTCCGCCGTTATTTTACGCAGGAAAGCCGTGTGCTTATCGCTGTTTTCCTTCACATATGCATCCAGATCGGCCTGCGTTATGTAGCCGAGATCAATCAGCATTCCACCGATGTATTTTTTTCCGACAGTGCCCCGGTTGACGCGGAAACCGAGGAAGCGGTTCAAGTCCCCTTCATTCAACAGATTATTTTTGAGCAATACCTGCGCCAGCAAGGATTCTTCCTTGTCCAGAATGCTTAAATCGCCTAATGCCATAGTAACCAAATCATAGCAGAGAACGCGCCGCCGGGCTAATCACGAATGCGGCCCCCGCACGGCAAGACTGCCGTGTCTGCCGTTGGCGCAACGCGCCAAGCTGACCCGGCTTGTTGGGGGAAGCTTTGGGAATATGCCTGAATCCCCTTGCGAGGGGATGATAAGGAGGGGGAGGCGCGGACAATCCCTACCCCTGTTTTTTAAGGTAATCGAAATACCCCGTGTTTTCCTTCTCCCATTTTCTCACCAGATACCAACCGACCAGCCGGCTCCAAAAAAGCCATTTTTTGCTAAAGTCGATTTTGAATGAATTTTTAATGGAGTAAAAACGCTTCATTTCATTCATGATCCCGGCCTGCAATTCATAGGGAGTCATTTTCTTGGGCCGCACGACGACATGAAGGCCATCGTACATTTCCCAGTTCTGGTGCAGGATTCTTCCTTCCGCGTGCATCTGGCCGTGCACGGCGGTTCCGGGAAACGGCGTCAGCGCGCAGAGCTGGATCGTATCGATGCCGTGATTCAGCGCGAATGTGACCGTCTCGCGTATCGTATCCACCGTATCGTCATCCGCCCCCAGCACGAACATGCCGTGCAGGCCGATGCCGTACTTCTGAAATGCCTTGATGGAAGAGACAATCTGATCGTACGTCTGCCCCTTGTGGTACGCTTTTAATGTTTCCGGGCTTACCGACTCCAGCCCCACATTGGCCACCCGGCAACCGGTCTGTTTCATGAGATCCAGCAGTTCTTCGTCGGCCGCCGCATTCACCCGTATTTGGCAGGAGTAGCGCGAGGGAAGCACCTTTTCCTTCAGCATCGAGCGCAAAAGGTCTTTTGTCTTTTTCGTCACGGCGGCGAAATTGTCGTCGATAAAACCCACCGGCCGGCCGGTGAACGGCCGTAATTCCGCGATAATCTGCCCGGTGGTTTTATAGCGGTATTTTTTGCCAAACGTGGTGGTGACGCTGCAAAAGCTGCAATCGAACGGGCATCCACGCGAGAACATGATCCCGCCCGGATAATCCGCCGGGCTGGAGAATGCCTTGCTCGCCGAGAAGTCGTTCCCCGGCAAATCGGCCATATCCACCTTGGTGATGGAGGAAGGGTTTTGGATTACCTGGCCGTTTTGCATATAAGAAATACCCGGCACGCCATCTAGGGGAGCGCATTCGTTAATTGCCTTTAATAACGCCACGAAGGAAATTTCCCCTTCCCCGCGTACAACGTAATCGCAATGGGCAAGCGCTTCATCCGATCTCGCGCTTACGTGGGGGCCGCCCATGACGACGGTCTTCCCCTTCGCCTTGAGGATGTCCCCGATCCGGTAGGCCTCTTTGACGGTGGAGGTGAGAGCGGAAATGCCGACCAGGTCGAAGGCCGCCAAATAATCCAGATCGAGCGGTTGCAGCTCCTGAAAAAAGAGCTCCACTTCAAAGCCATGCCTTTTCAGCACGGCGGACAGAATGGGCAATCCAAGCCGGGGAGAATACTTCCGGCTGAACACATGCGTTCTAACCGCCTTTGATTCGATGAGCGCAATTTTTTTTATCGTGCGTGTATTGGCATTCAAATGATTCAAGAAAACCTCTGATTCCTTGTTAGCGGGGGATTCTTTACGGTGTAGCGCCCCAACGATGCATCGGGCATGGCATTCATTGTCCGATTGTTACACGGATAAGGCATTTATAGTAGCCGTTCCACCCTGTTGGAATCAAATCAAATCGGAGCGCGGTTTGGAATTTGACCGCGGTGGCAGTATCATATATTGTTTACCGGATTAATAAAGGGAGCCGAAATAAATGATTATCGTGATGAAGGCGGGCGCGCCGAAAGAAGCTATAGAAGAAGTTGAGCGGCTGATCCGCGAAACCGGATACACCCCCCACATGCTGGCGGGGGAAATGAAAGTTGTCATTGCCGCCGTCGGTGACGGGCGCGACAAATCACGCCTTGAATCGATGGAATCGCTGGCCTACGTCGAGAGCGTGGTGCCGATCCTGAAGCCCTTCAAGCTCTGTTCGCGCGAGGTCAAAAAAGAAGACACCGTCATCGACGTGGGCGGGGTGAAAATCGGCGGCAAGCACATCGTGGTGATGGCCGGCCCCTGCTCCGTGGAAGGCGAAGACCAGATACTGGGTATCGCCAAAGACGTGAAGGCCGCCGGGGCGCAGATACTCCGGGGCGGGGCCTTCAAACCGCGCACCTCCCCCTATTCCTTCCAGGGAATGGAAAAAGAAGGACTGGAGCTGCTCCAGAAGGCCAAGAAGGCAACCGGACTTCCCATCGTCACCGAGGTGATGGACGGCCGCGACCTGGAACTCATTTACCGATATTCCGACATCCTCCAAATCGGCGCGCGCAACATGCAGAATTTCTCGCTGCTCAAGCTGATCGGGCAAACGCGCAAACCGGTGCTGCTCAAGCGGGGTCTCGCCAACACCATTCAGGAATGGCTGATGAGCGCCGAGTACATCCTCTCCGAGGGGAACCGCGACGTAATCCTGTGCGAGCGCGGTATCCGCACCTTCGAAACCGCCACCCGCAACACGCTCGACCTCTCGGCGGTGCCGGTGCTGAAAGAGCTTACCCACCTGCCGGTCATCGTTGACCCGTCGCACGGCACCGGCTACTGGCAGTATGTCGCCTCCATGTCGAAGGCGTCGGTCGCCTGCGGAACCGACGGCCTGATGATCGAAGTGCACAACCGCCCCGAAGCCGCCTACTCGGACGGCGCGCAGTCGCTCAAACCGAAAAAGTTCCACCGGTTGATGGAAGATCTCCGCCCGGTCGCTTTGGCAGTCGGCCGCACGATCTAAGGGGGGGGCGCGGGAAGCCGGTGCCCGCCATCGACGCGGTTTTTTCCCCGGACGGGGGATTGCTGGCGCGGCATCTGGCCGATTACGAACACCGCCCCGAGCAACTCGCCATGGCGCACGCCGTGGCGAAAACCCTTGGGCACGGCGGTCAACTGGTGGTCGAGGCCGGCACTGGCACCGGGAAAACGCTGGCCTACCTCGTCCCGGCCATCCTCTCCGGCCTGCAAGTGGTGGTCAGCACCGGCGTTAAAAACCTGCAAGAACAGATATTTTTTAAGGACATCCCCTTCCTGCGCCGGTACATCGGGCGTGATTTTACGGCCGTGATGATGAAGGGCCGCAGCAACTACCTCTGCCCGCTCCGGCTCAAGCGGTTTGCCCAACTGCCCCTGCTGGAGCGCAAGGGGGACGCGAAGATGCTCGACGCAATCCTCGATTGGACTCAAATCACCAAGACCGGCGATAAAGCGGAGTTGGCCGCCGTTCCTGAAGACCATCCGCTTTGGGCGCATGTCTGCGGCAACACCGATTTCTGTATCGCCCAAAAATGTCCGCGCGGCACCGACTGTTTCCTCGGCGCATTGCGCAAAGATGCGGAAAAAGCCCAGTTGGTGGTGGTAAACCATCACCTTTTTTTCGCCGATTTGGCCCTGCGCGGCAAAGGGGCGGGAAACGTGCTCCCCGATTATCAGGCGGTAGTTTTTGACGAAGCGCATGAAGTGGAAGAGATCGCGGCGCAGTACTTCGGATTCGCCGTGAGCAACCACCGCCTGGAGGAACTGGTGCGCGACACCCTGCGCGAACTGGACGAGGCCAAGCCCCCCAACCGCCCGGAGCTGATCCGCGACCTCGACAACCTTGACACCCGAGCGCGAAATTTTTTTTCCCGCTTCCAGCGCAAGGGAAAAGAAGAGCGGCGGTTCAGCCTGAAAGAAAATCCCCCGGACGCGGAGGCGGCGGAAGCGCTATTAGGCTCGCTGGCGTATGTGGAGGAAAAGATCGGGAAAATCGACCCGCTTCCCGATTCCACCCGCATGGTGGCGCACCGCCATTTCGCCATCGCAGCGGATCTGCGGGCAATACTCAAAGCCGAAAGCGACGAACACATCTTCTGGGGCGAAGCGCGAAACGGCGGAGTGTACCTTAACGCCTCCAGCATCGATGTGGCGCCGTTGCTGCGCGCCAACCTCTACGCCGGCTGCACCACCATTTTCACCTCCGCCACGCTGGCCGCGGCGGGCGACTTCTCGTACTTCCTCAAGAGCCTCGGGTTGGACGCCGCCGAAACGATGGCGCTGCCCAGCCCGTTCGATTTTGCCACGCAGTCGCAGATATACCTCCCCCGGCTGCCGGATCCCGCGTCGCCGCAATTCGCAGACGCCCTGGCCGAAGAAGCGGTCAAACTCATCACGCTGGTGAAGGGACGGACGCTCTTCCTCTTCACGTCGTTCCGCGGCATGTATGAAATCCGCAGGCGGCTGACCGGCCGCCTGCCCTACACCCTGTTGATGCAGGGGGAAGCGTCCCGCACCGCGCTGCTGGAACGCTTCCGTTCCGAGGTGGAAAGCGTGCTGCTGGCCACCAGCAGCTTTTGGCAAGGGGTCGACGTGAAGGGGGAATCGCTCTCTTGCGTCATCATCGACAAGCTGCCGTTCTCCTCCCCCGGCGACCCGGTGCTGGCGGCCCGCATCGACCGGATAAAAAAGAACGGCGGCAAACCGTTCACCGACTACCAGCTTCCCGAAGCGGTGCTGGCCCTGCGGCAAGGAATCGGACGCCTCATTCGCCACCGCACCGACCGGGGCATCATGATGATCGCCGACAGCCGCATCCGCGGCAAAGGGTACGGAAAAACATTTCTAAAATCGCTCCCCCCCGCCCCGGTGGTGGACCGATTCGACGCGCTGCGCTGGGAGTAGAAAAACCATTTTGAAGTGGCACCTGAAACCGCTATGATGCCGGATGGAACACAAAAATTATCAATATGGTAAAAGAAGAAGTAATAAAACACATCGACCGGTTGCCCGGTTTTTCCATGACCGTGGCGAAGGTGATGCACCTGTCAAACGACATGCGCGCGTCGCCCAAAGACCTCATTCACGCCATCAGCCTCGACCCGGTGCTCACCGCGGAAGTGTTGCGTCTTATCAACAGCGCGTACTTCGGCATGAAACAGGCCGTGGTTTCGCTTAACCGCGCCGTCATCCTGCTGGGGGTTAACACGATAAAAAACGTGGCCATCGGCAGCGCGGTGATCGGCGCCATGAAAATGCGCAACTCCAAATACTTCACCAGCGATGAGTTTTGGGAACATTCGCTGGGTGTGGCGACGGGAAGCAAGATACTGTCGGCGCGCCTCGGCGTGCCCGCCCAGGAGCGCGATGAATACTTCATTGCGGGCTTGTTGCACGACATCGGCAAGGTCATCTTCGTGCAACACCTGGCGGACGAATTTGCCCGCCTTTCCGACCCCGCATACCAGCCCGGCGTGGCAAAATCCGAGGTGGAGGAAAAACTCATAGGGGTGAGCCATGCGGAGTTGGGAATGCTTATCGCGAAAAAATGGGAACTGCCGCCGCAATTGCTCGATACCATCCATGACCACCACTCGCCGAAATTCGGCGGCGGTAACGACCAGGTGAAGGCGGCGGTGCACCTTTCCGACTGGTATTGCAACCAGAGCAATATTGGCATCAAGGGGCGGGGTGGAATGGAAATGCTTTCACCGGAGGTTTGGGATATACTTAAAATGTCCGAAAATGACACGGGGGACATTTTTAAAGATCTTGGGAAACTGGTTGAAGACGCAAAGGTTTTTCTTAAAAATTAACACACTATGAATTTGACTTTTTGGGGAGTGCGGGGTTCGATACCGACGCCAGGGCCGGATACCGCCCATTTCGGCGGCAACACTTCGTGCCTGCAACTGATGGACGCCAACAGCCCGGTGGTCGTGCTTGACGCCGGTACGGGCATCCGCAAGCTGGGCATCGATCTGGCCCGCAACCACAAAGACAAAAAAGAGATACATCTCTTTTTTTCCCATACGCATTGGGATCACATACAGGGGCTGCCGTTTTTCGCCCCGCTGCTCATTCCCGGCTACACCGTGCATATCTACGGCCCGGTGCATTACGAAAAATCGCTGGAAGAGATTCTTGACCGGCAGATGGAATACACCTACTTTCCGGTGCGCGTGGCGGAACTGCAGGCGAAAATCCACTATCACGAACTGAAAGAGGAAAATATCAACATCGGCGGCTACAATATCCGCACGAAATACCTGAACCATCCGGTGCTCTGCCTCGGCTACCGGTTCGAAAAAGAAGGCAAAACGGTGGTCTACTGCACCGATCACGAGCCGTATTACAACTTTCTGGGGGAAGAAGAAAGCGAAGAGGAGATGAACCAAATCATTGCCGAGCAGAACGGACGGCTGGTTGACTTCATCAGCGGAGCCGACCTGTTGGTGATGGACACCCAATACACCGAGGCGGAATACCCCTCGCATGTGGGCTGGGGACATAGCTCCACCGCGCACAATTTCGGCCTGGTCGCCAAGTCGGGCATTAAACGCTTTGCCCTGTTTCACCATGATCCCGACCGCAAAGACGACGACGAAAAAAGTATCGTAGAGGATATGCGAAACCGCATCAGCGCGGCGGGCCTCTCCATCGAAGTCTTTGGCGCGCGGGAAGGCATGAAGGTGGATGTCTGAGACGCTGGCATCCGGCCACGGTCAGGGTTATTCCGGAAAAAATGGCAAGCATGGGGCCGTGTGGTTTGCGGGACGGCCAATGGTGACAAGAGTAAAGCACGCGTTGCGCAGCACGTTCCTTACCGGCCTTTTCATTACCTTGCCGCTCGCCGTCACCTTCGTCGTCATCCGGTTCGTCTTCACCGGCGTGGACGGAATATTCAGCCCGCTCATAACCCGCATTCTCATCATTTTCGGGGCGCATCTCGATCCCGAATACCGCATCCCCGGTATTGGAGTAATCACCACCGTAGGGTTGATCTTCGCTGTCGGCGTCATCACGAAATACTACGCGGGACGCAAAATCATCGCCATGTTCGAATCGTTTATCGTAAAAATACCCGGCCTTAAAGGGATATACTCCGCCTCCAAGCAGATGATTGAAACCTTTTCCAGCGGCGGCATGGCGTTCAAGAAAGTGGCCATGATCGAATACCCGCGCAAAGGGATATACACCATAGTGTTTATCACCAACACCGGCAAAAGCGAAATCAGCGCCCGCGCCGGCATGGAGGTGGTAAACGTCTTTATCCCCACCACCCCGAATCCAACCTCCGGATTCTTCCTGGCGCTGCCGAAGGACGACGTGACCGAGCTCGACATGTCGGTGGAAGACGGCTTTAAACTCATTATTTCCGGCGGAATGTTCGTGCCGCCCCACGGCGCGAACGAACAACCGGATCGGCCCGGCGGCATTTGATGGGCGGCGGCCCATTCAAAAATATCATCCTCGCGGAGCCTGTTTCGCCCGCATTGCTAAATGAACTGGCCGCTGGTCACCGCGGCGCCGTGAAGGTTGTGGCGGATATCAAAACCGGGGCGGTGGCCGCCGGCGGCGAATGGCATTCCGGCTGTCTGGCGCTCCTCAAAGCGAAGGGCTCGAATCCCGCCGACTGCTGGGGAGCCAAGCTGAATGTCGAAACCGGCGCCATTGTCTATAAATCGCAGATCAACCAGAACCGCCCGGATAACCGGCTGGATGAAATCGCCGATGAAAATATCCGCGCGGCGGTGAAGGGGCTGATAGACCGGTATTTCAGGGATGCGCTGAATCAGGTTGCCTGACCGCGCCTTACGCCGGTATGCGTTTTTTTTAGCGGGCGAGAATGCCGACGACGATCAGCTCAGCCGCCAAAATAGTGGAAAGCGATATGGCCAAAGGCGCAAAATTCTCGTCAATGAACAGATAGACTTCGTGCAGGCTTGCCCGCTCCACGGCATTTTTGGCCCGCTGCGCCGCGTAAATGACGGTTGAAAAAAATCCGATTGATAGCGCCTTCATTTCTTACTCCTCAATTGCGGCCCCTTGAAAAACGGGCTGGAGACAAAGAGCTCCTGCGCCATTTTCTGGGCAATTTCATCGGAGCGGATCACGTAGGTCTGCTCTCGAATCTGCTTCCGGTACTTTTTAATGAGGTCCATCCTCAAACCGGAATTGTTTCCAACGTTTTTGTCCATTACACACCCCACTTTTCCTATGAATAACTTATCGGCCCGGCAAAAATTTCCCTTTAGGCCTATTTTTAGCGGGGAAGGTGAATGGGGGCGATGCCGATAACTCATGCCAAAACAGCATGTTGCCAGCCAGCGGGAGAATGGTGTCGCATTCTTTGAGACCGCGATACCCGAACAGCGCGCCTACATTACTCCGGAGAGGTCGAGGTAATCGATTGGATTGAGGTGGTACTTCTTTGGGTCTTCATAACCGGTAATCCGGTGTTGTTCCCCATCTGGGCTATCCAGCTCGATCTCCCGCGGATTGATGCGAAAATGTTTTTCCGTATCGTACACGGCGATCACCGTGGGGGTGAGCATGGAACGCTGCCCCGGCGCCGCCACCACCGCCAGCAGGCCGCTTTCCAGCCGTACCAGCGTGCCAACCGGATAGATGCCAACGCATTTGACGAAATACTGCGCCAACTCATCGTTGAAGTGATGCTTGCTCCATTCATATATTTTCCGAATCGCTTCCGCCGGCTCCAGCCCCCTGTGGTAGACGCGGTTGGTGGTGATCGCGTCGTATACGTCGGCTAGCGCGGCCATCTGCCCGAAGCGCGAGATATTATCATGATCGAGTTTCAGGGGATACCCCGTGCCATCGAACCGTTCGTGGTGCTGGCTGGCCACCTCGATGGCCTCGAAAGGCACCCCCTTGGTGGCGATGAGAATGTCGTGCCCATGGGTGACATGGCTTTTCATCAGTTCGAATTCCGCGTCGGTAAACGATCCCGGCTTGTTGAGCACGGCATCCGGCACCTTCATCTTGCCGATGTCGTGCAACAACGCCCCCACCCCCACCTTTTGTATGATGCCGCGGTCGATGCCGACGAACCGGCAAAAGGCGATCATCAACACGCAGACATTCACGCTATGCATGAACGTGTACTGATCCTTGCTCTTGATGCGGCTGAGCGAGGTCAACGCGTCAACATTGCGGAACACCGAATCGACCATCTTTTCCACCACGTGGTTGGCCTCTTCCAAGGCCACCTGCTTGCCCATCCGCGCCTCGTGCAGAATGCCGGTCACCGCTTTTTTCGCTTCATTCTTAACCGCTTTGGCTTGATGTATCTCTTCTTCCATCGGCACTTTGTTAATCACCGTTCGCTCCATCTCCACCAGCCGGTGCAGTTCTTCGTGCAATTCCCGTTGCACCTCTTCCCGCGCCTTGCCATGCCCCTCCCCCACATCGGCGCCCTTGGCGGTATCAATGTATAATTCCCGAATGCCGAACTCTTTGATTTTTTCCAAAGTATGAACGTCTTTTACAAAAACGGTGTTGGTGAGAAAAGGGTGATCCAGCCAGCCGCAATTGAAATCGGCCACGAACATGCCAGGATCGAGCTGTTCCACCTTAATCTTTTTAATCATGATAAGTTAGCTGCCATTATTAAAAGCGTTTTCTCTTGATTTCGACGCCCGGTTCCAATAAAATCAAAGCTCATGGGAAAGGGAAGAATCAACGGTCTGGCGGTCATATCCGCCTCCATAATCATTCTAACATCATCGCCGCTCTATGCATCCACTCCGGAGATTATCGGGGAAGGCTCCATTCCCACCGCTGAGATGGAGTCGGACTACCAGCATGATCTGTTCCCCGAGCCGGCCGCGTTGCGCCCGAATGTGAATTTTTGGATCGACGTTTACACAAAATACGACGAAAACCAGGCAATACTACACGACAGCGTGAACCTCAACATCCGCTATGAAGTAATAAACCTGGATGAAACCTATCCCCGCGCCTCGCGCCGCTACGCGGCCCGGCAACTCACGTTGCGCAAACGGCAAATCTCCGCCGTGCTGGCGCGCCTCGCCCGGCAAGGGGGACGTTGCGAAGGCGAAGAGGAATGCCGCATCGCCGCGTTGTTCGGCAATACGCAGGACGCCGGTGTCTACCGCGAAGCGTCGGATCAGTTACGCGTTCAATATGGCCTCAAGAGCCGCTTCAAGCTGGGGCTCATCACCAGCGGGCAATACATGCCCGAAATGAGAAAGATTTTTGAACGACACGGCGTGCCGCTTGACCTGCTGGCGCTGCCGCACGTGGAAAGCTCGTTCAATGTCAAGGCTTACTCCCGCGTGGGGGCCGCCGGTATTTGGCAATTCATGCGATCGACCGGCAAGCACTATATGAAAATCAACGGTCAAACGGACGAGCGGCGCGACCCGCTCATCGCCACCGAAGGGGCCGCCAAATTCCTGCGCGACAACTTCAAAGACCTGGAAAGCTGGCCGCTGGTGGTCACCAGCTACAACCACGGCAAAAACGGCATGGCCCACGCCAAGCGAATCCACGGCAACGACATCGCCGCCATCATCACGAACTATGACGGGCCGGCATTCGGCTTCGCCAGCCGCAATTTCTATTGCGAATTTCTTGCCGCCCGCCGCGTTATGCAGCACCCCGAACAGTACTTCGGCAATATCGACTTCCACTCGCCGCTTGAATTCGAGGTGGTCAACCTGCAAAACCACGTCCGCATCCGCGATCTTGCCCGGCATTACGACCTTAAGGATATCGCGCGCCTCAACCCGGCGCTGCATCAAAGCATTTTGAAAGGCCAAGCACTGCTTCCGCGCGGCTATGCCTTGCGCATCCCCCACGGCACGGCTGCCGTCTTCGCGCAAGTGACTCCGTATACGCCCACCCCGGACGAATTGGTTCAGACCGCCCCCGCGCGCACCGCGCCCCGACAGGCCCCGGAAACCCGTAAAGACTACGGTACCGGCACCCCGGGCGGAAAGTATGTGGTCGATAACGGCGATTCGCTATACAGCATCGCCATAAAATACAACACCACCGTGACGGCCTTGAAAGAGCTTAACGACATGGGCCGCCGCAGCCGGATACATCCCGGCCAGAAACTGATTCTTCCGGAAGAGGCGGTTTCACGCACCATGCCGCCGGCATCACCGGCGGTCATGCAAACGGCAGTTCAGGCCCCGCCTCTTCCCCCCGGCCGGCCGAAAACCGGCGCCGTGCCGGAATCGCGGAAAGCCGCCAATAATGACGGACACTCCATCAGCGCCGATTACGCCGCGCTCTTTGCGTATATGACCAACCGGGTGGCCACGGTGTTCGGAAATAACAACGCGCCGCAACCGGCGCCGCCGACGGCGGTCACCGCCGCAGTCGCGGCTGCGGCAACGCCTCCCGCCGCCGCGCCCCGGCCCCAACCCGTCTCCTACCCCGTACCATTGCCGGGCAAAGACAAATTCCGGTGCATAAAGTCCACCGACGGTTATGGCCTCATCTCGGCGTTACCGGAAGAAACACTTGCTCATTACGCCGAATGGGCGGGCGTTTCCACCCGTGAAATAATGCGGCTCAATAATTGGCGGCGCCCGGCGCTGCATCTATGGCGCACGGTGAAAATCCCGCTGGATAACGCCGGCGCTGATATATTTGAACAGCGCCGCCAGAATTTCCATCACGGGCTATACAAGGATTTCTTCGTCAGCCATAACGTGAAGGAGGTTGACGACCGCGTGCTTCTCCGCGGCCAATCGGCCTGGATGCTCTGCAACAACCAGCGGGAGGTGCCGCTGTGGCTGCTTTCCCTGTACAACGAAGGAAAACAGCTTGACCGGCTTCACGCCGGGGAGATTCTCCGGGTGCCCGTGATCGAAAAAAAAGCTCTTTAAACCGCGCTTCCCCATATTGCGCCGAAGGCCGAATACTGATACAGTTCACGCCAATATGTGCGCGGGGGAGCGAATTTAACGCCGGGGGGGTATCCCCCTTATTATAAGGGACTTGGATGATATTCGATTCGCTGTTGGGACTCTTTTCGAGCGATCTCGCCATAGACCTGGGAACCGCCAATACACTTGTGTTCGTCAAGGGACGCGGCATCGTGTTGCGCGAGCCATCAGTGGTGGCCGTCCATGCCGAAAGCAAAAAAGTTCTGGCCGTCGGGCACGAGGCGAAAAAAATGCTGGGACGCACTCCCGGATCCATCGTGGCGCTGCGTCCGATGAAAGACGGCGTTATCGCGAACTTCGAGTACACCGAAGCGATGATCCGCCATTTCTTCCAGAAAGTGCATAACCGCAAAACACTCATCAAGCCGCAGGTTATCATCGCCGTGCCCAGCGGCATCACCCAAGTGGAAAAACGCGCCGTGCGCGACAGCGCCCTCAGCGCGGGAGCCCGTTACGTCTATCTCGTCGAGGAGCCGATGGCGGCCGCCATTGGCGTCGGCCTGCCGATCGAAGCCCCGTCGGGAAACATGATACTGGACATCGGCGGCGGCACCACCGAGGTTGCCGTCATCTCCCTCTCCGGCATCGTGTATTCCCGCTCCGTCCGCGTGGCGGGCGACGAGTTGGACGAAGCCATCATCACCTACATGAAACGTAAATATAACCTGCTCATCGGCGAACGGATGGCGGAGGATCTTAAGATCAAGCTCGGATCGGCATACCCCCTGCCGCAAAAAAAGACGATGGAAGTGAAGGGACGCGATCTCGTGGCCGGTATTCCCCGCACGCTCATCATCAGCGACGAAGAGGTGCGCGAGGCACTGAGCGAAGTGGTGGCGGTCATCGTGGATACCGTGAAAACCGCGCTGGAGCGCATCCCCCCCGAGCTGGCCGCCGATATTGTGGATAAGGGAATTGTCATGGCGGGCGGCGGGGCCCTGCTGGGCGGGCTGGACATCCTGCTGCGCGAGCAGACCGGCCTGCCAATAATCGTGGCGGAAGACCCTCTTTCGGCCGTGGCGATGGGCGTGGGCAAAACACTGGAACACCTTGACCTCCTCAAGCAGGTCGCTATTTAGCACGGCATCCTCCCCTAACTGTTGCGCGGGAGGATAACGAACGCATGGGCCGCCTGTTCCAAAAATACGAAAACCTGATCCTGCTGCTCTGCCTCCTTATTTTCGCGGCGGTGCTCCTCACCAATAACGCCCGCGAAAACCGAAAACCGAATCTGATCGAGCGGGCTGTCCTGGCCGCCGTCACCCCCTTCCAAAGCATGGTCACCGGCACCGTTCGCGGCGTCATCGCAGGGTACCACCGCTACTTCTATCTCGTCGAAACGGCCGCGCAAAATGAAAAACTGCTCCGCATGTTCCATGAACAGGCATTCAAGAACAACCAGCTGCGGGAAGAGCTGAAAAAATACCGGCGCGTGGACGAGATGATAACCTTCTCCCCCGTAACGCTGGACAACGCGGTGCTGGCGGAAGCGGCGGCGTGGGACGCCACCAACATCGCCCGGACGATGGTCATAAACCGGGGAGATGAGCAGGGGGTGCGCGAAGGGATGGTGGTGATAACGCGGTTGGGCATGGTGGGCCGCGTGGTGGCCGTCACCGCGAATGCATCGCGCGTGCTGATGATCACCGACGCGAGAAGCGCGGTGGACTGCTACGTACAACGCACCCGGACCCGCTGTGTGGTGGTGGGGCAAAACCGCAAACGATGCGAGATCCTCTACCTGCCGGTGAATGCCGACGTGAAAGCCGGCGATATGCTGATTTCCACCGGGCTGGGCGGCATTTACCCCGCGGGGCTGCCCGTGGGGCGCATCGTCACGCTGGAAGCCGGTTCCAGCAAACTTTTCTTCAAGGCGGAGATGGCGCCCGCCGCCGACCTCGAGCATTTGGAGGAGGTTATTGTTTCCGCCGTCCCGCTCATTATCCCCAATGAACTCAAGAGTGAGGGGCCAAGGAAAAGATGATATCAATAGCGCAGATTGCCGTCTTCTTCTTCCTCTTCATCCTTCAAACCAGCGTGCTGCGCATGTACGCGTCCATTGCGCCGGATACCGCGCTGCTCGCCACAATTTGGTTCGCCCTCCGTCACGGGCGGTACGGGGGCGTGGACAGCGGCGTACTCGGCGGCCTGTTGCAGGATGTTGCATCATTTGGAATGATGGGCATCAATCTTCTTTCAAAGGGGCTCATTGGACTGCTGGCTGGCTGGCTGAAGGAAAGTCATCTGCTGGAATGGAACAATCCCGGCAGCTGGATTATCACAATCAGCGCGGCCACGTTCATCAACGGCCTCATCTTCCGCAACTACGCCATGTCGTTTTTCGATTACCACCCCGGCTTCTTAAGCGACATCGGCCAGATGATCCTGCAAGCGCTCTATAATCTCGCGGTGGGCCTGCCGCTCTTCTCATTCCTGATCGCCCTCGAAACCAGGTTGCGCCGCCTCCTCAATATCCGCGACGCCTGATAACCTTTCGGGCGGCGTCCCCGTTCCGGTCATTCTGAGCACGTTCGCTACGCTCAGTGTAAACTCCGCGAAGAATCTCTTTCCGGAAAGGGATACTTCGCCAGCAGCTCAGGATGACGGAAGGTGCACAACAATCCGAAAAAATTATTTCAACAACTGGGCGAGGGCGAGGCCGGGATCGGCGTCGCGCATCAGGGCGTTGCCGATGAGGAAGGCGTCGATGCCCTGCCCCATCAATTCGTCCATCATGTAGGCGCTGGTGATGCCGCTTTCGCTAATCAGCAGGCGGGCTTTTTTCACCAACGGCCCAACTTTTTTAGCAGTGCCGGTGTCCACCTTTAAATCCGGATCCCTGAAATCGCGGTTATTGATGCCAACCGCGTGCCGGCCTTCGGGCAGCCATGCCGTTTCCTCCGCGCCGTGGATTTCGAGCAACGGCTCGATGCCCACCTCGTGCGCGATACCGATCATGTCCTGAAATTCATCTTTCGACGCGAAATTCACCGCCATCAGCAACACTGCGTCAGCCCCCCACGCGCGCGCCTCGTATATCTGGTACGGGTCTATGATGAAATCCTTGCGCAACACCGGCAGCGATACCGCATCTTTCACTTGAGCCAAAACCCCCAACGACCCGCCGAAAAAAACCGTATCGGTGAGCACCGAGATGGCGGCCGCGCCGTTGGCTTCGTAGCTTTTGCCGATGGCGGCGGGATCAAAATCCTTGCGGAACTGTGCGTTGCCCGGCGAGATGCGCTTTATCTCGGCGATGATCTTGCGCTTGGTTTTAACGGCCAGAATGCCGCCGGCGAAGGGGCGCGTCTTATCAGCGTCCTCGGCCTTTTTCTTCATGTCATAAATCGGCACGATGCCGCGGGTGTGGTGCACCTCTTCCCGCTTGTTATCCAATATCCGCTTCAGCAGCGGATGAATCACGCCGGTTTTATTTTCTGCCATAGCGGCTCCACCTTCTCCTTTATTGCCGGGGACATCGAAAGGTCTTCCGGCCATTCGCGCATGTGCCCCTCTTCCGGTATCTTTTTCGTCGCGTCGATAACAAGCGTCCCCTCCCGCCGGATGAAATCGCGGCGCGGGTCGGTATTATTAAACACCTTCCACGTCACGGTTGAAAGATCTTTTGGCCCGATCTCGTTATCCACCACTACCACGATGTTCACCATTTTTCCGGCGGTGCCCGTCAAAAGCTTCGCTCCGGCGGTTTGCCCCTGACGCGGCAATGTCTTGTCGATGCTGACAATCAGCACGCGGTTTCCGGTTCCCTTTTCGGGGATGCAATACCCCAAGCCCCCTTCGGCCTTGACCGCGGCGGCGATGGCCGCTTCATCCACCGGTTTCAACTCCGGCTGGCGGCGCGGCGATTCCCCCGCCAGTCGCGGTGTGGCGTCAATCCCCAGTTTGCCGCCGCGCATCGGCACGGGAGACGAATGATCCAGCACATCCAGCACCCCTTCGCTGTAAAAGAGATCCTCGCCGATGTCGAGGGTATCCATCAGCAGCCGGAAGACGGCGCGGTGATCGCGCACGTCCACCCCTTCGTCCACCGCCAGAATCATCTTGGCGAAGCTCATCTGCCCCGCGCCCCACATCGCGTTCATCAACCGGTGCGCGGCGGCGGGAAACCGCTTCTCCATCGAGACGATGACGCAGTTGTGAAAAACCCCTTCCCACGGCAAATCCATATCCTTCACCTCCGGCGAAACGGTGCGGAGCATCGGCAGAAAAATATCGCTGGTGGCGCGCCCCATGTAGCAATCTTCCATTGGCGGCTTGCCGACGATGGTGGTGAAATACACCGGGCTGCGCCGGTGCGTAACGGCGGTGACGTGGAAGACCGGATAATAGTCCGCCAGCGAATAGTAGCCGGTGTGATCGCCAAACGGCCCCTCCATGCGGAACTCCTCCGCCGGGTCGACGTATCCTTCGATGATGATTTCCGCTTCGGCGGGCACCCACATATCAATGGTCTTGCACTTTGCGAGCGTCACCGGCTTTTTGCGTATCAGCCCCGCCAACAGCAGTTCGTCGATGCCGCGCGGCATCGGAGCGGTGGCGGCGTAGGTGACCACCGGATCGGTGCCGATGGCAACCGCCACTTCCATCCGCTTCCCCGCGCGTTTGTAATCATGGAAATTGTGGGCGCCGTCTTTGTGGATATGCCAGTGCATGCCGGTGGTTTTTTTATCAAACAGCTGCATCCGGTACATGCCGATGTTGCGCCGGCCATCCAGGCTTTGCGTGAACACCAGCGGGAAGGTAATGAACCGTCCCGCGTCATCCGGCCAGCATTGCAGCGCCGGCAGAAGCGACAGGTCAACCGCGTCGCCGGTATATACCACCTCATGGCAAGGGGCCGCGCCGCCGATTTTGCGCGGCGGAAACTTCGCCAGGTCGAACAATGTACCCAGCATGGCGACCTTGTCCGCCAGCGATTCAGGCGCGGCCATGTGCAGCAGCCCTTCTATCTGGTCGGCGATTTCCTTCAACGCCGAAACGCCCAGCGCCATCGCCATGCGCCGGTGGCTGCCGTAGGCGTTGATAAGCAGCGGCATGGCGCTCCCTTCCACGTTTTCAAACAGCAGCGCTTTGCCGCCACCGGGGAGTTTGCTCATCCGGTCGGCGATTTCGGTGATTTCGAGGATGGGACTGACCCGCTCTTTCACGCGGATCAGTTCCCCCGCCGCTTCAAGCGCGGCGATGAACTGCCCGAGGTTTCCGTAGGTGCGGCGCTTGGTCATCGGGTCAAACGATCACGAGCGGGCGGCCGGTCATTTCCGGCGGCTGTGGCACGCCCATCAGCTTGAGCATGGTGGGGGCGATGTCGCAGAGCGCGCCGCCATCCCCCGTCAACGGCAGGCGGCGCGGGCCGTACACATAGAACGGCACCCGATTGGTGCTGTGCTGCGTCATTGGATCGCCTTTCGCGTCGAGCATCTCCTCAATGTTGCCGTGGTCGGCGGTGATAATCATCCAGCCGCCCCCCTTTTTCACCGCCTCTATCATCCGCGCCACGCAGTCATCAACGGTCTCCGCCGCCTTTACCGCCGCGGCGAACACACCGGTGTGCCCCACCATATCGCCGTTGGCGATATTCACAATGACCACCGGGAACCGGCCGGAGGTGACGGCGTGCACCACCTCGTCGGTCACCAGCTCGGCGCTCATCTCCGGCTGGAGATCGTAGGTGGCGACGCCCGGCGAGGGGATCAACTTCCGCTCTTCACCCGGGAACTGCTTCTCCACGCCACCGTTGAAGAAGAAGGTGACGTGGGCGTATTTTTCCGTCTCGGCGGTGCGAAACTGGGAGATGCCGCGATGCGCCAGCACTTCCCCCAAGGTGTTGGCCGGCGGGCGGTTCTCAAACGCCGCCGGAAAGGTGAACTCCTTGCTGTACTCGGTCAGGCTGTAAACGTGTACGCGCGGCGTTTTTTTCCGCGCGAAGTTTTTAAAATCCGGTTCGATCAGCGCCTTCACCATCTCCCGCACCCGGTCGGAACGGAAATTGAAAAACTGCACCACGTCGCCGTCATCGATGGTTGCGATGGGCGCGCCCGCTTCATCCGTCATCACTATCGGCTTTATGAATTCGTCCGTCACCCCGGCGGCGTAACTTTCTTCGAGTGCCTTTACCGGGTCGCGGCCCGTTTGTTCCGCGTGGCCCAGCGCCATCGCGTCAAACGCTTTTTCCACGCGATCCCACCGGTTATCGCGATCCATGCCGTAGTAGCGGCCGATAACGGTTGCCACGCGGCCACAGCCCACCTCTTTGATAGCGGCTTGCAGCTGGCGCATGTAGTCCGCCCCGCTGGTGGGGGAGGTGTCGCGGCCATCCATCAGCGCGTGGACGTAGACACGATCCAGCCCCCCGCCCTTCGCTTTTTTGAGGAAGGCGATCAGGTGCTCGATGTGGCTGTGCACGCCGCCATCCGACAGGAGACCGATGAGGTGGTACTTCGCGCCGCCGGCCTTTGCCTTTTTGACGGCGGCGTCGATAACCGGGTTTTTAAAAAAATAGCCGTCCTTGATGGCATGGTTGATGCGGGGAAGCTCTTGGCGGATCACCCGCCCGGCGCCGATGTTCAGGTGCCCCACTTCGCTGTTCCCCATCTGGCCTTCGGGCAACCCGACGGCCTCGCCGGAGGCGTCGATGAATATCGGGGGAAACTCCCGGTCGAGAAATTCGAATGTCGGCATCTTCGCGATTTTTAGGGGGTTCCCCTTCACCGCGTCGGCGTGTCCCCATCCATCCAGAATGCAAAGAAGCACTGGCTTGCCGTTGATAGTATCCATGCCCTGCATTCTACTTTCTATTTCGCCGCCCCTCAACACCGCGTTTTCCGGAAGCGAAGGCGAGTTGATGCAAATTCAAGGGTTTGACGCCGGGGCTGGTTAAATTAATTGTGCACCCCGCACCGTGAGCGGGATAGGATCGGTCGGTTAGCGCACACGAACGCAATTCGGTGCTTGAAAAATATCCACCGTTGGAGATAATACCTGTTCGTGCCGAAGTGGTGGAACTGGTAGACACGCAAGATTCAGGATCTTGTGCCCGTAAGGGTGTGGAAGTTCGAGTCTTCTCTTCGGCACCATTTTTGACCCTGACCCGTCCCTTCCGGGATGTGGAATTAAGCATAACGTGTCGCAAACGACACGTTATGCCTAATTTTTCAAAATGGACTATCCGACCGCCCATTCAACGACTCCCGCATGAGCCATGCGGTGCCTATGGCGATATTAAAATGTGAATCCATCTTCCCCGCACCCAAAAGACGCGAAACGGTGCGTGAAACCGGAGCGGTACCGGCGGGGAAGTCCCCCGCCGGAGTGGTCACCCCAAGTACTTCGAGATGTCCACTTCGTCTATCTGTTCCGGGCGAAGGTAGCGGACGGCATAGGTCTTGTAAGTGCCCGTGGTGAGGAAAAGGTCGAACAACATCGGGTCGATATGCCCGTCCTTTTTGAAGAAGCTGAGTATCTTCACCGCCTCCGAGAGCGGTTTGGCCTTCTTGTACGGACGGTCGCACGCGGTGAGCGCCTCGAAAATGTCGGCGATAGCCATAATTTTCGACGGCACCGAGAGGTCCTTCGCCTCCAGCTTACGCGGATAGCCGCTGCCGGTGAGCGTTTCGTGGTGCGTCCCCGCGTATTCCGGGATGCGCTTCAGATTCTCGGGCAACGGCATCTGCTCCAGCATGTGGATGGTATGGATGGTGTGCTCGTTGATCTTGTACCGCTCCTCTTCGGAAAGCGTGCCGCGCCCGATGCCCAGGTTGTGCAACTCGCCGTGGTTGTACTGGTATTCGGGCACCTTGAGACGGAAACCGTATTTGGGGTCGTCCGCCCTGCTGGCGGTGTGCTCCACCAAGTGGTGCGGCTTGTCCGCCAGCAAGTGTTCGAGCGCGGGTAGAGGCGCGGCCGGTTCCTTTTCATAAATGCGCAATTCCTCGTACGAAAGGCCCAAGCGGTCGTCGAAGTTCCTTAGCCAGGTATTTTGGGCTATCTTGTTCAGACGTTCGATCTTGTCCGGCGACATGAACTCGCCGCCGATATTGCTTTCCGCCACGAAGGCGAAATCGGCGGTCAGTTCCGCCTTTCTTTTTTCGTACGCCGCGCCGGCCTCGGCCCGCGGGATACCCCGCTCGTGGATGGCCTGCATCCGCTCGATCTCCGCGTCACGGAGCAGCACCTCGAACCGGGTGCGTATCTCGTGGATGCGGTTGAAAACCGTTTCAAGCTTGGTGGCTTTGTCTACCACGTGCCCGGGGGTGGCCACCTTGCCGCAGTCGTGCAACCACGCCCCCACCTTAAATTCGCGCCATTCGTCGTCGGTGCGGAACTCGAAATCGGCCAGCGGCCCTTCCTTCACTTTGCACGCTTCCTGCGCCAGCATCAGGGCAAGCTCCGGCACCCGCGCGCAGTGGCCGCCGGTGTAAGGGCTTTTGGCGTCGATGGCGGAGGCGATAATCTGGATCATCGAATCGAGGAGTATTTTCTGCCGCTCCATCAGCCGTTGCTGGTCGATGGCGATGGCCGCGGCGCTGGAGAACGCCTCCGCCAGCGCCATCCGCTCGTGCGAAGGGGGCGTTGCCCCCGGCACCATGAAGCTTAAAACCACCCCGATAGGGGTATCGTCGCTTGAGCGGAGCGGCACCACCACCATCTGGACGGTTTCGGCGCCGTACCGCTGATCCAGGCATTCCAGCCCCGCCGGGCGGGGATGCGCTATCGTGTGCAGGCTTGGGGTGCGGGACCGGAGCACCTCCATGTTCACAGGATGATTCTGATCGCTGAGCGGCATCTCTTCCGCGGGTTCGGCCTGGGGGCCGGTCTTCGTCCAGCGGTGCGCCGCCTTCCTCAATTTTGCGCCGCCCCCTTCATAAAGGTAGATAACGCCGCCGTCCCCGTCGCACGCTTCGCGCATTTCGTGGATGACCCGGCCGAGAAGCTTGCCGAAGTTGCGTTCGCCCGAGAGCGCGAGGGAAACGTGCATGAACTTCTTTATCATCGTGCGCATCTGCTTCATGGCCCTGCCGAGGCCGAATATCTCGCGGATCGGGGTATCGAGCTCCACGTCGGTATCAAAATCGAAAACGCGGATGGCGGACGCCTGCTTCTTCAATATATCGAGCTGGCCGGAGATGCGCCGGGAAACATGCCACGCCACCGGGATGGAGATAGCGATGATGAGGAGAGCTGATATGGCAAGCCGGTAGGCGATCTTTTCCGAAAGCGTATCGACCGAAAGGTAGATGAAGGCAAACTGGAAAAGGAGGGCGCCGAGAAGCAAGGCGATGATGATAGCCGCGATGTGGTAATGAAACGGGTGATTGTTAAATATGCTCTGCTGTTTTCCGGCGGTACTCATGGCCCCTCCTCGGCTTTTCATTGCCCTGTGCGGTCATGGCCGCGGCTCGGCCAACCGGCAGGGGATTGAAACAACCCTGGCAGTGTGCCGGGACGGCCAATCCCCCATGTCTTCC
>JAHFEK010000082.1 GCA_023248495.1 Nitrospinales bacterium | reverse complement strand
CTCAACGGCAAATAAACGGGGAAGATTTCCTTGAAATCAGCTTCATCGACAGCGGCATCGGCGTTTCGCAGGAAGTGGCCGAACGCCTTTTTGAATCGTTCTACACCACCAAAAAAAACGGCACCGGCTTGGGTCTTCCCATCGTAAAGGAAATCATGAAAAGCCACGGGGGCTATGCGTTTATCGAGAGTAATCCGGGCGGCGGCGCCTGTGTGCGGCTGGGGCTGCCGGTATGACGCCGGAAAAGGTCTATCCCTACCCGATCCTGGTGGTGGACGACGAGCCGGCGATTCTGGACGTCATGCGGGTGAACCTCGAACGGAAAAATTATATCGTGCATACCGCGCAAACGGGGCGCGAAGCGCTGTCACTCATCGGCGAAAACTCCTATGCGCTCTTTATCATCGACTACAGCCTGCCGGATATGAACGGTTTTCAGCTTATGGCGGAACTGCGCCGCAAGGACGCGGACGCCATCATCATGATGATTACCGCCCACGGCACGATCGAGATGGCGGTGGAGGCGATGCGGGCGGGCGCCTTTAATTACCTCGCCAAACCGATTAACTACGATGAAATGGCGCTGCTGGTTGAAAAAGGGGCGGGACACCACCGCCTGCTGACCGAACTCTGGCGCACCAAATCCGAGTTGGATGAAAAATTCGAAATGGACAACATCGTGGGACAGAGCAAGAAAATGCTCAAGGTTTACGAGAAAGTCCGCACCGTGGCCGAAAGCGACGCCACGGTTCTTATCCGGGGCGAAACCGGCACCGGCAAAGAACTGATCGCCCGCGCCATCCACCGCCATAGCCAGCGGCGCAACCGCAGCTTTATCCGGATGAATTGCGCGGCTATCCCCGAATCGCTGCTGGAAGCCGAACTGTTCGGCCACGAGCGCGGCGCGTTCACCGGCGCCATCCAACAACGCAAAGGAAAATTCGAAGCCGCGAACGGCGGCACCATTTACCTTGATGAAATCGGGGAAATATCGATGACCGTCCAGGCGAAACTGCTCCGCGTCCTGCAAGAGGGCGAGTTCGACCGGATGGGGGGAAACGATACCATCACCATCGACACCCGCGTCATCACCACCACCAACCGCGACCTTGAAGAAGCGATCCGCGAAGGAACCTTCCGGCTTGACCTGTTCTACCGCCTGAACGTAATACCGGTCTATTTGCCATCGCTGCGCGAGCGGAAAGAGGACATTCCGTTGCTGGTGCATCACTTCATCAAGAAGTTCGCCAAGAAAAACAACAAGGAGATTACCAGCATCTCCCCCACCGCGATGGCGGCGATCACGCAATACGACTGGCCCGGCAACGTGCGGGAACTGGAAAACATCATCGAACGCGCCGTGGTGCTTTCCGCCAAAGACCGGTTGGATGATATTGAGATTCCGGGTATGCCCGGCAACAACGGAAAAATGCTGAACATCTCCGGGCAGGAACTCGGCTTCCAATCCGCCAAGAAAAAAGTGATCGAATCGTTTGAAACGCATTATCTTTCCCATGTGCTGAAGAAGCACAGGGGCAACATCAGCGCGTCCGCCAAAGAGGCGGGGCTGGACTACAAAAATTTCCACAACAAACTTAAAAAATACCATTTGAAAAAAAGCCAGTTTGAAAGCTGACGGACAAATAACCTTTAACAGGAGGAATGTGAGATGCAAGTGGCGAAAACGTTGGACTGCAAAGGACTTTGCTGCCCGGAGCCGATTTTGAAAATCAAGGCCGCGATGGGTGAAGTGAAGAACGGCGACATCATCGAAATGACGGCCACCGATGCCGGATCGGTGAACGACATGGCGTCGTGGGCCAAACGCACGGGTAACAGCATTGTCGAACAAAAACAGGAAGGCAACGTTTTTACTTTCTACGTAAAAAAGAAATAAAAGGGGGAATCGATGAGCCAGGAAAAACCGAAACGTATTTCGATTATTGCCGTGCATGGGACGCTGGATATGGCCTATCCGCCGTTGATACTCGCCAGTTCAGCCGTGGCGATGGATATGGAAGCCTGCATTTTTTTCACCTTCTACGGCCTTGAGATCATCAAGAAAGGGGCCAACTTGCAGGTTCCCCCGCTGGCCAATCCGGCGATGCCAAAACCGATTCCGGGAATACCGATCGGCGTGCCGAACATCATCGGCGTGCTTCCCGGCATGACCGCGATGGCCACCGGCATGATGAAGGGCTGGATGGCCAAAGCGAACGTGATGCCGGTGGAAAAAATGCTGGACACCTGCATTAAGACCGGCGTGCGGATGATCGCGTGCCAGATGACGATGGACGTGATGGGAGTCAAGAAAGAGGATCTTATCGATGGCGTGGAAATCGGAGGCGCGGGCATGTACCTCGATTATACCGCCGATGCCGACATCACCCTCTCCTTCTAAGTTTTTTTACAGGTCGGCGGTAATAGGGCCGCCGGCCTGGCGCGGAATTCCTTTGCGAGTTAAAGGGCCGGTTCGGAGCCTTCTTCCACGCCGCCGGTATCCCGCAGAAATTTTTCCATGAACTCCGCGTAACGCCCCCGCGTCACCGCGTCGCGTATGTTGCGCATCATCGTCTGGTAAAAGGTGATGTTGTGAAGCGAATTGAGCCGCAGCCCAAGCATCTCGTTTGATTGAAACAGGTGCCGCAGATAGGCGCGTGAATAGTTGCGGCACGCCTCGCAGACGCATGCCGGATCAAGCGGACGCGGGTCTTCCTTGTACGCGGCGTTGCGGATATTCAGTTTCCCCAGCGAGGTAAAGAGCGTGCCGTTGCGCGCGTTGCGCGTTGGCATCACGCAATCGAACATATCCACCCCGTGCGCCACCGCCTGTACGATGTCTTGCGGGGCGCCGACGCCCATCAGGTAGCGCGGCTTCTCCTCCGGCAGGCACGAGGTGGTCACGCCGGTCATTTCCAACATCAGGGCCGCGCTCTCCCCCACGCTCAAGCCCCCTATGGCATAGCCGTCGAACCCCACCTGCACAATCTGCCGGGCCGATTCCTCGCGCAATTTCTGGTCGGTGCCCCCTTGCGTGATGCCAAAGAGCGCCAGTTGCGGCTTGGCGCGCGCTTTTTTGCAGCGTTCTTCCCAACGGGTCGTCCGCTCCATCGCCTCTTTGAGGTGCTCCGCCGTGGCGGGATACGGCGATATCTCGTCAAAGCACATCATGATGTCCGACCCCAGCGCCTCTTGAATTTCCACCGCCAGTTCCGGGGTGAACATGTGGGAACTGCCATCGAGGTGGCTTTGGAAGCGCACCCCCTCTTCCGTTATTTTGGTCAGTCCCTTGAGCGAAAACACCTGAAACCCGCCGCTATCGGTCAGGATCGGGCCGGGCCAATTCATAAACGTGTGCAAACCGCCGAGCGTTTCGATCAGCTTGTGGCCGGGGCGCAGGTAAAGGTGGTAGGTGTTCGAAAGGATGATTTCCGCGCCTGCCGCTTTCAGGTCGCCGGGCGAAAGCGTTTTCACCGTTCCCTGCGTACCGACCGGCATGAAAGCCGGCGTCTGTATCGCCTTGCCGGTGCCGGTGACGATCTCTCCCCTTCTGGCCCCTTTGTCCCGCGCCAGCAGCTTGAACGAAAACACGCTCAACGGTTTAAAAAAGTCTGCCGAGGAAGAACTTGAAGTCATCCTCGTCCGCCATGATACCGACGCCGCCGAAGAACGTGCGGTAGTAGTCGTTAAGCAGTTCGTCCCCTCCCAAATACAGATACCAGTATTTTTGAAAGTGGTATTTGCCGGTGATTTTCACCTGCGGGCTGGGCGCATTGATGTCGTATCCGGAGAAGTTATAGGTATCGACGTTCAACTCCAGCGTGTCGTCCCATCCGTGAAAATCGAGTCCCACACCGGCGGTGGATTCGATGAGACCGCCCTTCAGGGTAACGTTGCCGTACCGCTTGGCGATATAGAACGTGTACAAAAGCGCGTTAAGCTGGTTGCGCAGCGCAAACGGGCGGCGCACGTCTTCGGTGATTTCGATCATATAGTACTTGTCCTCGCGCGGTTTGACGCGGATGGAAAAATACGCCTTGGTTCGCTGGTAATCGGTTTGCCGCTCAACGCGGGCGCCCACGCCGATTTTGAGATTCTCGACCTTCTTGGCCAGACTGCCGGCGCTTTCGAGGGTGTTGTTGAGGTTGTTGTATAAGTCGTCCTCTTGAATCATCCGACCGATGGTGCCCTCGCCCTTCTCCAGCTTGCCGGATATCTGCTTCACGTCGCCCATGATCTTATCAAGTTTTTCGGAGCTGTTTTTGAGGTTCTCCATCGCCGACTTGATATTGTCGCGGTTATCGGTGAGCATCTGGTTGATGTTGCCGCCGGCCTCTTTGATATTGCTAATCCCCACTTTCACATTCTCGCGGTTTTCGTTCAGCATCTCGCGCATGGCCAAGGCGGCCTGATCCAGATGGGCAAACAGTTCCGGGGTCTTCTCACTGAATGATTTCAGGGTTTTATTGGCATTCTCCATGGTGCCGCGAAAGTTGTCGCGGTTTTCGTCCAGCATCGCGCGAATGAGCGAGGAAGCTTTGTCAATGTTTTGGATGATGCTGTTGAGCCGGTCCTTGTTCCCCCCCACCACGCTTTGCAGGTCGTGGCTGAGCGAGGAAAGGTTGGTGATGATCGCTTTGAGACCTTGCTTCCCTTCGGTGGAACCGAGCGAATCCTTGAGCGACTCCGTTACCGACTTGATGTCGTCCAGCGCGCCGCCCAGCTTCGCCACGATATCCTCGAGATTCGCGGGGGAAACGCTGTACTTAAGCTCGCCGCCGTTTGGCACGAAGGTGGGCGAAACCCCCGGAACGATTTCAACGAACT
>JAHFEK010000009.1:17806-61146 GCA_023248495.1 Nitrospinales bacterium | reverse complement strand
GCAAAAACTTCCCTTCGTCACCCTGAAAGCGGCGTGCAGCCTCGACGGCAAAATCGCCGCCGAAGACGGCACCAGCAAATGGATCAGCAACGACCTGTCACGCCAGAAGGTTCATGAGATGCGCGCCGCCAGCGATGCCGTGCTGGTGGGAGTGAACACCGTGTTGAAAGACGACCCCCGCCTGAACGTCCGCCTGAAAAAAAAGGATGGCGTTAGACATCCGTTGCGCGTGATTGTGGATACCCATCTCGACACTCCTCCGGGCGCCGCGGTTCTCCACTCTTTTGGCGGAAAAGTGATCATCGCCACCGCCAGCGACAACAGCCGCCGCGCAAAAGCGCTGGAGGAGGAAGGGGCCACCGTGCTCCGTCTGCCGGAAAAAAACAAACGGGTGAACCTCAGGGAATTGATGGCGGAGCTTGGCAAGCGCGACGTGGTGAACCTCATGATGGAAGGTGGATCCGAACTCTACTCGTCCGCGCTCAACGAAGGGATCGTCGACAAACTCGCCCTCTTCTTCGCCCCCATACTCCTCGGCGGCGGCAGCTATCCGGTGTTTGGCGGCGCGGGGGTGAAAAGCATCGCCAGCGCGATTAAAATCAGCGGCATGACCGTAACCCCCATAGGCGGAGACCGGCTTTCTAAAATCAACGGGAATTTCCTGATAGAAGGGTATATCAACCGCTGATGTTTACCGGCATTGTGCAAGCCACCGGCACGGTCGGCGCGCTCTCCCTCGCGGGGAAAGCCGCCCGCCTTGCCATCGACGCACCCGGCTTCTGGACCGACGCGGCCATCGGCGATTCCATCGCCATCGATGGCGTCTGCCTCACCGCCAAAGAGTTTTCGGGCAACAGCGCCGTCTTCGACGTGTCAAAAGAATCGCTCGACCGCACCGTCATCGGCGGCTACAAATCCAAAACGGTGGTGAACCTGGAAAAAGCGCTCCGCGCCATGGATCGGCTGGGCGGGCACATCATGCAGGGACACGTCGACGGGCTGGGAACCTACTTGGGCCAGAAAGTTATCGGCGATAACGTGGAGCTTAACTTCGAAATCCCTGAAGCTATTGATAGGTATACCGTTGAAAAAGGCTCTATTGCGATAAATGGAATATCGCTCACGGTAGCTCGTATAGCGGGACGCCATATCACCATCGCGGTAATTCCGCACACCCTTACCGTCACCAACCTTCACACCCTCATCCCTGGTTCGTCGGTGAACATGGAATGTGATATTATAGCCAAATATACGGAAAAATTGCTTTTATCGGGACGCTCGCAAAGCCGGATCGACGAGAAGTACTTAAAAGAAAAAGGGTTCATCTGAACCTAACACCTTGAGGTTGTAATGTCATTTTGCAATGTGGAAGAAGCGGCAAAGGAACTGGCCGCTGGCCGAATGGTCATTCTGATGGATGACGAGGACCGCGAAAACGAGGGAGACCTCGTCTGCGCCGCCGAAAAAACGACGCCTGAGATTATCAACTTCATGGCGAAACATGGCCGGGGTCTGATATGCCTCGCCATGACCCCTGAAAAGGTCGACGCGCTGGGCCTTCCCCTTATGACCAAGAAGAACCGCGCCCGCTTTTCCACCGCCTTCACCGTATCCATTGAGGCGCGCCACGGCGTTTCCACCGGCATATCCGCCGCCGACCGGGCCACCACCATCCTCGCGGCGATGAACCCGGACGCCAAACCCGAAGACCTGGTGCAGCCGGGACACGTTTTCCCGTTGCGCGCGCGCGAAGGGGGCGTGCTGGTGCGCGCCGGGCAGACGGAGGGATCGGTCGATCTCGCCCGTATCGCCAAGCTTTCCCCCGCTGGCGTCATCTGCGAGATCATGAACGACGACGGCACCATGGCCCGCCTGCCGGATCTGGAAAAGTTCGCCGCAACGCACAACATTAAAATGGTGACGGTGAAAGAGATCATCAACTACCGCCTGAAAGGTGAATTGCTGGTGAAGCAGATCGCCGAGGCGAACCTGCCGACCGAATATGGCACATTCCGAATCGTCGGCTTCGAGAACGTCATCAACGGCGATAACCACGTGGCTCTGGTGATGGGTGACATCTCCCACGGAACCAGTACACTGGTGCGGATGCATAGCCAATGCCTCACCGGCGACGTCTTCCACAGCCACCGTTGCGATTGCGGCGAGCAGCTGGACACCGCCCTGCGGATGATCGCCCGCGAGGGGAACGGCGTGCTGGTCTATCTCTTTCAAGAGGGACGCGGCATCGGCCTAATGAGCAAGCTGATGGCCTACGCACTGCAAGACGAGGGGCACGACACCGTGGAGGCAAACGAAAAGCTGGGCTTCCTGCCCGACCTGCGCGATTACGGCATCGGCGCGCAAATACTCAGAAGCCTGGGGCTGGGCCGCATCCGCCTGCTCACCAACAACCCTAAGAAAATCGTCGGCCTGGAAGGATACGGCCTGCACATCGAGGAACGAATGCCGATCCAAATAACCCCCAAGAGCGACAACCTGCGCTACCTCACAACCAAACAATCGAAAATGGGCCACATGCTGGAACTGAAAACCGAAGGAGAGGGAAAATGAACCTGATTGAAGGAAACATCAACGGCGCGGGAAAAAAAGTCGCCATCGTCGCCAGCCGCTTCAACGAATTCATCAACGCCAAGCTGATAGACGGCGCGCGGGATTGCCTCGTCCGCCACGGCGCAGCCGATAACGACATCACCCTCATACGCGTGCCGGGGGCATTTGAAGTCCCCTTCGCCGCCGCCAAAGCGGTCGACGCGAAGAAATTCGACGCCGTCATCTGCATCGGCACCGTCATCCGGGGCGATACCAGCCACTACGAATTTCTCTCCGCCGAAGTGACCAAAGGGGTCGCGGCGCTGGCCATGCGGGCCGCCATCCCGGTGGTGTACGGGCTGGTGACCACCGAGAATTTGGAACAGGCTATCGAACGCGCCGGCAGCAAGGCGGGCAACCGCGGATGGGACGCCGCCATGACCGCCCTCGAAATGATGGACCTGAACTCCAAGAAAATTTAATGGTGGGTGCCCATTTCGGGAAGCATGGTATCGGCGCGTGGCCGGTGCGTAAAGAAAAAATGGCTTTTTAGGAGTCCTGCGCGTGGATAACAAACCCGAACACTTGACGGATAAGGACCTTACTTTCAAATCCAAATCGGATAAGGGAATCCTCATATTCATTCTATTGACCCCCCTTCCCTTGTTCGTTCTTTACCTTATCATGCTTTTCTTAGGCAACTAACGGGGCGAGCAAGATGGCAACCCAAAAGGAAATACTCGACAAGCTGCGATCCAGTTGCGGCCTGTTCCGTGAATTTAACGACCAGGACATGGTGAACCTGTTCAGGCTGGTCAAGCCGCAGATATTCAAGCAAGGACAGGTGATTTTCCACAAAAGCGATCCGGCGGACAGCGTCTACATCGTGGTTTCCGGGGCGGTGGAGGTTTTCATGCCACGCGAAGCGAACAAAATCATCACCAAGCTTGGCGACGGCCAGATTTTCGGCGAGATGGGAATGTTGTACGGGCAAACCCGGAATGCCTCCGTCCGTGCGGTGGAGGAAACCCAGGTTTTCAATATTTCCGAAAAGATATTTAGCGACAACATGAACTTGGGACTGCTGGCGAAAATATATAAAAACCTCGCCCGCATCGTCAGCCAGCGCGCCAACGAGATCATACGCAACCACCGGGACCAATTTTCTTCAATGTGACCCCGCGCCCCCGGGCGCTAAAAATGTGCCCGGTTCCGGTATGCGATATTCCCTATTCAATACCAAAGATGCATAATATCGTGGTATTCTGCGCACTAAACTTTAACGGGCAAGGATAAATAATGGGATCACGACGGGCAGGACGCGAAGCCGCGATGCGCATACTCTATTCGATGGAATTTTCGGCCCAACCCGCCGGGCAGGCCGCCAACGATTATTGGCTGGAGCACAGGGTCTCCGACCAACTCAAGGAATTCACCATGACCATCGTCAATGGAGTGAATGACGGGCGCGCCGGACTGGACGCCATCATCTCCGCCGCCAGCGACAACTGGCCGGTGAAGCGCATGGCCGACATCGACAAAAACATTCTCCGCATCGCGGCGTGGGAGTTGAAAGAACATCCTGAAACCCCGACCGCCGTCATCATCGACGAAGCGGTGGAAATGGCCAAGCAATATGCCGCCCCCGATTCTTCTTCCTTTATCAACGGTATTTTGGGTAAAATCCAAAAGGAAATAAGAATCGGCCAAGAGGAAAATAAATGAGGATAGCCATATACTCCGACATCCATGGCAACATGGAAGCTTTCGAGGCCGTGTTGAAGGACATCAAGCGTGAAAATGTGGACAAGAAGGTCTTTCTCGGCGACATCGTCGGTTACGGGCCGGAGCCGAACGAGTGCATTGAATTGCTTAAAAAAAATGCCGATCTCATTTTGGCCGGCAACCACGATTGGGCGGCCGTCGAGCTCACCGATCACTCCTATTTCAATCCATACGCCAAGGAATCCCTCTTCTGGACCATCAAGGCGCTCACCGAGCCGAATAAGGAGTGGCTCAAAACGCTTCAGCCGTCCGCCCAGATGGATGGCTTGCTCTTCGCCCACTCCACCCCGCTTGAACCGGAGGCATGGCATTACGTCCTCACCATACAGGACGCCATGGATAACTACCACGCGCTGACGGCGGACATCTGTTTCGTGGGGCACAGCCACCAGCCGATCATAATCGAATACATTGACGAAGTGAACATCATGCCGATCCGTGACATCTATAAAACGCTGGATAAGAACCGCAAATACATCATCAACGTCGGCAGCGTGGGGCAGTCGCGCGATTCCAACCCCGAATCGTGCTATGTGGTGTATGATTCGAAAGAGCGGAATATCGAATACCGCCGCGTGGAATACGACGTCGCCCGTGTGCAGAAAAAAATGGAAAAAAACAACCTTCCCCGTTACCTTATCGATAGGCTGGCCCTTGGCCGCTAAAGAAACCAACTCGCTCAAAGATCTCCACCAATCGCTTGCCGCCGGCAAGACGGCTCCCATCTACTTCTTTCACGGTGAACAGGAAAACGGCGTCGCCGCCGCCGTCCGGTCCGTGCGCGAACACCTTTTAAGAACCGGCGATCCCAGCACGGCGTGGCGCGCGTACGACCTTGCCGAAAACGCCTTCGGGGATTTCATATCGGACGTGCTCACTGTCTCGTTCTTTTCCGAAAAACGGGGAGTGCTGCTGCATGGGCTTTTGAAAAAGGGCCGTGGCATCGGTGACGAAGAAGACGCGGGTGAGGCCGTCAGCGCCAAAAACGTCCGTTTGGAGGAAAAGGAACTATTGGCATTTTTGAAATACCTGCAACAACCCTCTCCTGACGTGGCTTTGGTCATCGCCCCCGGCAAAGTGGACATGCGCCAGAAATTCTGGAAAGAGGTCGCCGCATCCGCCTACACCGTTTCCTTCAACCTCACCGAAGACGACCGGAAGACGTTATTTGAAGAGAAACTGTTGGCAAGCGGACTCGCCTTTGCGCCGGACGCGCGCGCCTGGATGGAAGAGCGTTTTGTGGGAAAAGATACCGGAAAAGAACGGGTGACGGGGAACTTCCCCTTTCTTGATAGCGAAATGGACAAACTGTCGCTTTATATGGGCGATAACAAGCGGGTGTCTATGACGGACATAGAGGAGTGCATGTCCGCCCCCAGCCAGGATAACATTTTCAAACTGACCGACGCACTCGCCGAACGCAAAATTGACGACGCGTTAAACACGCTGGACTCGCTGCGCAATCAGGGAAGCCCCTGCCTTATGGTGATGGGAATGATCGCCTCTAATTTCCGCAAGCTGTTAATGGTTCGCAGCGGAAGGGATCAGCGCTTGCGGGACGATGAAATTATGGCACGCGCGGGAATCAAGTCGCCATGGCAGCTCAACAAACTCACGACCCAGGCGCGGAAAATTCCCGCCGATCTGCTCAAGAGGATAATTTTCAATCTCGCCCGCGCCGACATGCGGATAAAAAGCGCCGGCCTGAACGATTGGCACATCCTCGAACAAGAACTGATCGGCATAATCGCACCGCAGTCCAAAACCGCTTCCTCACGTTAAAAGCCGGTTTCGTTTTTTTTCCCCCTAACCACCAACGCAATGGTAAAATGCGGCTGTAAGGAAAAGTTCCACAAAGGGTGCGTGCATTTTATCCCATGGTTCCATAAAGTTGATTGGAAGCAAGGCGTATATGAATATCACAACTGTGGTCAAGCAGGCTTGCTCTAAATTCGGCAATGATCGTGGCCGATTAATCGACATTCTATGGGAAGTTCAAAATAACCTCGGTTGCATTGATGAGCAGGCAATGAACGCAATTGCCGCCGAGGTTAAGGTCCATCGGGTTGAAATAGAGGGAGTAGTCTCTTTTTATTCGTTTTTCTCGGAGAAGCGGAAAGGCAAAATAATCATCCGCCTGTGCGACGATGTGATAGACATAAATGCGGGGATCGAGCAAGTCGCAACCGTTTTTTCTGAAGAACTGGGGATTGGCATCGGACAAACCTCGGCGGACGGAAACTTCTCATTGGAGTACACCGCCTGTATCGGCATGAGCGATCAGGCCCCGGCCGCGCTGGTCAACAATGTGGTCATCACCAACATCACTCCCGCCTCGGCCAAAGAAATCACCCGAACGCTCAAAGATACACTCGATCCGTCAAAGCTCGTAACGAAGGTCGGCGACGGCAATAACGCCCATACACTTGTGAGTGCCATGGTGCGGAACAATATCCGGAAACAAGGGGAAGTGCTCCTCGCTGATGGAATACCGGCCGACGCCGGGCTCGGCAATGCCCTGAAGAAAACCTCGCCGGAAGTCATCCAGGAAATCGCCGACTCGGGATTGCGGGGGCGCGGCGGGGCCGGTTTTCCCACGGGTGAAAAATTCAAACTGGCGCAACGGACGGAAGCCGACCAACGGTATGTAATATGTAACGCCGATGAGGGGGAACCGGGGACGTTTAAGGATCGCGTGCTTTTGACCGAACGCCCTTCCCTTATTTTTGAAGGGATGACCATCGCCGCCTATGCCATAGGCAGCACCAGCGGTATCATGTATTTGCGCGCGGAGTATGCCTATCTCCGGCCCTTTCTGGAAAGCGTCCTGGAAAACAGGCGCCAGGCCGGATTATTGGGGAAAGACATTTGCGGAAAAAAAGGTTTTTGTTTTGACATACGGATCCAAATGGGCGCGGGAGCCTATATCTGCGGGGAGGAAAGCGCGCTCATCAGTTCTTGCGAAGGGTTGCGGGGGGAGCCGAAAAACCGGCCTCCTTTTCCCGTTGAACGCGGCTATCTCTCAAAACCGACCATCGTGAACAATGTGGAAACATTCTGTTGTGTCGCCCGTATCCTTGATCGCGGTTCCAACTGGTTTGCCGGTATCGGAACAAAGGCAAGCCGCGGCACCAAATTGCTGAGCGTGTGCGGCGACTGCGCCCGGCCCGGCGTATATGAGGTTCCCTATGGACTGGAGGTGGCCGAGCTGCTGGACATGGTTGGCGCCGAAGACCCGGCCATCGTACAGGTGGGCGGCGCCAGCGGCGAGATGGTCGGCCGTTCCTCCTTCGGACGGAAAATCTGTTTTTCGGACGTTGCAACCGGTGGCGCGGTCATGATCTTCAATTCCCATCGGAATGTCCTCGCCATCGTGGATCATTTTTTAAAATTCTTTGCCGATGAGAGTTGCGGGTATTGCACGCCGTGCCGCGTGGGGATTGTCTTCCTTCGCGAACGAATGCAAAAAGTCATGCATGGTTTTGCCGAAAGCGCGGATCTGGATTATTTACGTGACCTTAGCAAGACCATCATGATGACAAGCCGTTGCGGCTTGGGATCCTCGGCGCCAAAAGCCATCCTGAACTCGATGGATCAATTCCCCCTTGTCTATTCTTCCCATTTGCGGGAAGCCAAAGACGGCGTACAGGCTGGTTTTAACATCCAAAAAGCACTGGATGAATCCCGGAGGATCGCGAAACGGACGTCGATGATCTATGATCCGGTCTACGGGGAAAAAAATGAGTGATGCAAGGACAGCCGGGATAGTTGCCGTCCGGCACGGCATTGGTCTTCCTGTCAGCAGGAGGAATTCGTGAGTAAAACTGTTGTTTTCAAAATCGACGGCGTCGAAATACGGGGAACATCGGGGCAAACGATTATGGAAGCCGCCGATAAAGCCGGGATTTATATCCCGCGCCTTTGCGACGTCGAAGGGCTCGATCCACAGGGAAGCTGCCGGGTGTGCACGGTGAAAGTGAACGGCAGAACCGCGGCCTCTTGCACCCAGCCAATCGCCGACGGGATTGAGGTGGAAAACGAAACGATGGAAATCAGGAACTTCCGGCGCGACCTCGTCCGCATGTTATTTCACGAAGGAAACCACCTCTGCCCGTGTTGCGAGGCCAGCGGCCGATGCGAATTGCAGGCCCTGGCGTACCGGCTCGGCATTTTGCAGCCTGACAAGTACCCCTATCTCCAGCCTGTCCGCCCGGTGGATGCTTCCCACCCGGACATCATGCTGGATACAAACCGTTGTATCCGATGCGGACGCTGCATCCGCGCCTCGCGGCAATTGGATCATAAGAATGTGTTCGGCTACATCGGCCGCGGCATTAACAAGCAGGTCGGCGTCGACGGGAAAGATTTGGCGCACACGGACGTCCACATCGACGACAAAGCCGTGGCGCTGGGCACGTGCCCGGTCGGGTGCATTATTCAAAAACGGCGCGGATTCTTCGACGCGATCGGGCAACGCAAGTTTGATTTGCATCCAATCGGGACGAAGGAAAAGGACTCCTGATGCCGGGGAGATGTGGAATATGAAAAGGGTTGCGACTGTTTCTTTGGCGGGATGCTTCGGTTGTCACATGTCCCTGCTGGATATTGATGAGCGTATCCTGGAATTGGTAAAGCTGGTGGAGTTTGATCGAAGCCCGGTTAACGACTTAAAAAAGTTCAAAATGCGGTGCGACATCGGACTGGTTGAGGGCGGTTGCTGTAATGAGGAAAATGTCCATACCCTGCGGGAGTTCCGCAAAAACTGCGATGTGCTGGTGGGTGTCGGCCAATGCGCCGTGATGGGGGGATTGCCGGTCATGCGGAATGCCATCATGCATTCAAGCGACCCGTTGCGGGAATGTCTGGAGACCGCGTATTTTAACAGCCCCTATGTTTATAACCCGACGAACGATATTCCGAATGACCCCGCGCTGCCGTTAATTCTGGATAAGGTTTACACGTGCCCCGAGGTGGTCAAAATGGATTACCTGATCCCGGGATGCCCCCCTTCGGGCGATGTATTGTGGCAAACGCTAACCGCCCTTTTGAATGGGAAACCCTCGGATTTACCCGGCGAAATAATCCGCTTCGATTAGGATTGCACAAGTGGGGAACGAATAATGTCTAAAACCAGAGTTATTGAAATCGACCCGATAACGCGCGTCGAAGGGCACGGCAAGGTGACCATCCACCTTGACGACCAGAACAATGTGCGCGAGGCCAGGCTTCATGTTGTCGAATTCCGCGGATTCGAACGCTTTATTCACGGGCGTCCCTTCTGGGAAATCCCGGTCATAGTCCAACGGCTGTGCGGCATCTGCCCGGTAAGCCACCATCTTGCCGCGTCGAAAGCCATGGACTTGATAGTCGGCGCAAAGCAGCTGACCCCGACGGCGGAAAAAATGCGGCGGTTAATGCATTACGGACAGATCATGCAAAGCCATGTGCTTCATTTCTTCCATTTAGCCTCCCCCGACCTGCTGTTTGGTTTTGGCTCCGAGAGGGAATCGCGCAATGTATTTGGCATCATTGAAAAAATGCCCGATTTGGCAGTGCAGGCGGTCATGATGCGCAAATTCGGACAGGAGATCATTCGGGCCACCGCGGGAAAAAAAATCCATGGCACCGGCGCCATACCCGGCGGGGTCAACAAAAACCTTTCCCTCGAAGAACGGGACTTCTTTCTCCGCGATATCGATCAAATGAAGAAATGGGCGCGTGGCGCGCTGGATATAGCAAAAAAATATTCGATTGATAATATTAAGGCCGTGGAATCATTTGCGACGTTCAATTCCAGCCACCTCTCACTCGTCCGGGATGACGGTGCGCTGGATCTTTACCACGGAAACCTGCGGGCAATCGACGCCGGGGGAAACATCATTTTCGACCAGGTTGATTACCGGCGGTTTAATGATTACCTGATGGAAGAGGTACGGCCTTGGTCGTACATGAAATTCCCGTTTATCAAGGCGCGCGGGCACATTGACGGATGGTACCGCGTGGGGCCGTTATCGCGCCTGAACACCTGCGGATTTATCGATACGCCGGAGGCGGGAAAAGCGTTGCTGGAGTTCAAAGCCCTTACCCACGGCGCGCCGAACCATATGACACTCGCGTATCACTGGGCACGCATGATAGAGGTGCTGCACTGCGTGGAAAACATCGAGAAACTGCTCAACGATCCGGATCTGCAAGGAACCGACCTTGTGGTACGGGGCCAACGCGCGGAGGATGGAATCGGGCTGATTGAAGCGCCGCGCGGCACCCTCTTCCACCATTACAAAGTCGATGAAAACGACCTGGTTACTTTTTGCAACCTCATCGTTTCCACAACGAACAATAACGAGGCAATGAACCGCGCTGTTAGAAAGGTCGCCCAGGATCATATTTCCGGAAAACCGAAAATCACCGAGGGGATGCTAAACCACGTTGAAGTCGCGGTACGGGCCTATGACCCCTGTCTCTCCTGCGCAACCCACGCATTGGGAAAAATGCCGCTCGTCATCGAAATGTACGATGTCGAGGGGAGCTTGGTGGATCGGAAAGGCCAACATGTTTAACCACAGTGACATCTTGGATTCCATTCCCTCGAGCATAATTCCATGCCCAATACAGTCCTTCTGATCGGCTATGGGAATCCGGGACGCCTCGACGACGGCTTGGGACCCGCGCTTGCCTTCAAACTTGAAGCGCTCTCCATGCAAGGGCTGTCGGTCGAGGCGGACTATCAACTCGTGGTTGAACATGCGCACGAAATCGCAAAATACGATGCCGTGATTTTTGCCGATTCCACCGTCGAGGGGGATGCCCCCTACTTTTTTCGGGAGATACACCCCACCCCCAAAGAAGCATTTACCAGCCACAGTTTCTCTCCCGAAACGATCCTCTTTTTTGCGAAAACCATTTTTAATGCCCGCGCGAAAGGGTACATTCTGGGAATGAGGGGGTATGAGTTCGACCGCTTTGGCGAATACCTTTCCGACAAAGCGAAACAAAACCTGGATGCTGCGTTTGAGTTTATTCAGGATGCGCTTCAATCAGGCAACCTGCACGCCAAATAGACGCGGATACCGAACGCTCGCGCAATTATCCAAAAACAAACGAAAAGATATTATCCGGTTCGAAGTTAGCGGGCGGCTGTGGAGGCGTTTCCAGCGGAGCCTGATGCGTTATGTTCCTTTTCAGTCAATTGCCTAAACGCCGCGACCTGGGGCGGCGTCAGTATCGCCTCCACGCGGGTCTTTGTCTCTTCAAGGATTTCCTGTATCTCCGGGGAAAGGTCTTCGCGCGCGGCGGCGACCTCGTCATGGGACTGCTGTAATATTTCGCGCAGGTTGGATACCTGACCGGCGTTGAGATTCAGTTGTCTGTTCAATCTGCGCACGATAACTTCATGGAACGCTTCGGGATTGCCACGCATGAAACCCTCCAGCCGCTCTTTATACACATGCCGCGCACCGATATATCCGCTGGCGGTACCGGCAAGAAAAATCACCAACACCCCGGCGATCCCCTTCATCTTTGCGGTCACTATCAATCACCCGTCATATAGCGAACCATTTGAACCTCTTCATGGCGCGCGCCGACAGCGGAGAAATGAACGGCTCCCTGCGGGCTGGCAACGGTATATACCCATCCACCCATAACAAAAAGCAACGCCAGGAACATCGGAGCAAGTTTCCATGCCATAAAAAACACCGCTGGCTCTTGGGCCTGCCGCTGACGCAACGTGGCCATCATCCTCGTTTCAAAACCGTGCTCAATGCGCGCGGTATTCACCACTTTGCCCCTCAACGCCCCTAAAAGGCTCTCCAGCTTCATGTCATTCATGTTTCAGCTCCTTCTCAACCAGTTCCTTAAGCGTCTTGCGTGCGCGATGGGCGCGTACTTTGACGTTTCCTTCGCTTATTTCCATAATATACGCCGTTTCCTTAACGCTTTTTTCTTCCAGTTCCAACAGTGTCAGCACCAGCCGATCGTCAGGGCGTAACCGTTCCATCGCGCGCGCCAAAGCAGCCAACTCTTCCGGCTCGGCCCCGTGCAATTCCGCCGGTGCCTCCAGCGTCCACTCGTACAAATCAACGGACACTTCAGCCCGCCGCTGCTTTCTCTTGCGCAAATAGTCATGGCAGGTGTTGGTTGCGATACGCGCCAACCAGTGCCCAAACGGCGCATCGCCGCGATAGCGCGCCAGATTTTCATAGGCCTTTACAAAGACCTCCTGGGCAATCTCCTCAAGCTCCAAAGGGTCACGGGCAATCCGGGACGCCATGCCAAAAACCTTGTGTTTATGACGGCGAATCAGCTCTTCAAACGCCGCGTCATCCCCCGCGCGTACCTGGTCTACCAGCCGCTCATCCGGGATACCCGCGCCGGCGGAATCCATTTATTACACCCCCGCCATCCGCCGCACTATCGGGGTTGCCCGCCTTCCTGCCGTTTACCAGACAAACGTCCTTTTTTAAACTTCGCTGCCTGCTCCGGTGTCAGCAGGCCCATAACTTCTTTCAACACCCTGTTCCGCTCTACAGCCAGCGCCCCCTCGATCTGACCGATTTCTTCCGCAACCCCTATGATGGAATCATCAGTCGCGCCGGAATCGTCAATCAGCGTTCGCAACTGGCGGCGTTTTTCTATATATCGCGCGCTGGTTTCCGCCAACGCCACTTCATGCGCCAACAATATGGCGCGAATCTTTTCTTTCTGCTCCTTGCCCAATCCAACACGCGCCAATCGACCGCCAAAATAGAGCGCGGCAGTCGGTTCTTTATGACGAACTGCGGCCGCTGGCTTAGCGGCGGTAACCGGCCCTTCAGCCCATACAGCACACGGAACCAATCCACCCAGTCCGGTTATCAAAAACCCGCCCAGAAAAAGAGCAACTACAATCGGTCGCATGTTATCCCTTTCATGAAAGACGTATTGGCTGTATTAAAGGTTACGTGGAAGGAAATATCAAATGGGTAATTATTGAAAATAAAAAAAGCGGACGCCTTCAACATGCCCTGTCCGGGCAAGTGAAAGAGCGTCCGCTTTTAAATGCGAAATAAGCGGGAGCTTACTTGCCTTTGGCTGCCGGGGCTGCCGCGGGAGCTGCTGCGGGCTTCGCTTCTTCAGCCTTTTTCTCTTCCTTCGGAGCTGCGGCCTTTTCTTCGGCTTTAGCTTCGTGCTTCTTGTGTTTCTTTTCGCCGGCGAACGCGGAACCGCTGGCAACAACCATCGAGACAACCATCAGGGCTACGAGAGTTTTAGAAAAAGTGTTCATGCAAGTATCCTCCAAATTGTTAACAAGGGTCAAACTATTACCCATCTAGACGTATGAATATTGAAAAGGTTACATGATTCATTCAATCGCACAAATGCACCACGCATCCCATTGTATATATTACACATGCGCATTTACCGGATTTCCTGTAACCGTTTAAGAGCCTGTTTTTTTGCTTCCAAGGCATTTTTTACCCTAAATTCAGAGGTATTGTTCTGGGCAGCATTAAGTAATATATGATCGAACGAGCTGATGACAGCGCTTAATATTTCAGCGGATTTAATCTTGCCGAATTTTTCCGAACCTGTAACCGGATCGTCCAGATCGATGCCAACCAGTTCTTTAACTTTGTTTTTTTCCTCATCATACGAAGAAAGGCCGGTGTAACCTGGATGGATAATCACAATCCGTTGCCCGGCATCGCGTAACAATTTCTCCTGATTGGCAATTACCATCGCGAGACTGTCGATCATTTTGTCGGCATCGCTCTTACCTGATGACGGATGAGGCGGAGGCGCGGCGGAAGGCTGTAAACCGGCCATTTGGGCCATTACGGCGGTGCGGGCCAACAAATACAGCTCCGAACCGAGATTGAAGAGAAAAGGAAAAAGAAACATAAGCAGCAAAAAGGTTAAAAATCGGGGGCCATGATAATGAGCCACCACGCTGGGGTTGGCTTTGGCTGACGGCGAAGGCTCCCGCGAAACTTTTTCACGTTCCGCCTCTTCAGGGATCCCCGCCGAAGTCTTTTCCCCCGGCGCATTTATCAGGGATGGCTCGGCCAATATATCCATCCCCTTTTCCAGCGGCATGGAAAACGGAGAACCATCACCCGTGCTCCGAGCCGCTTCTGGCGACGCTCGCCGCGGAGCGTCGTTTTTATCTGCCATCAGCAATAGCTCCTTCGAATGGATGTTCTTTCATCGCTTGTGTGTCAACCGCTATCAGGCCCTGCCTGTCAATAACGCCGACGACCACTTGGCTCATAATAGCGGTGTTCGGCGCAATAACCAACTCCACGCTTCTATCCAGCCGTTTACCAATTGGCGGTTGCCCCCGCCCCGCAAGACTTGGAATGGCCATAACGCGCAAAATATGATCACCCGCGCTTATTATGTCATCATAATACACCCCATCGGCTCCCCGCCGCAGGGGCTTGCCATCCAATACCAGCTCAATGTTTCCCATTACAACCCGGCCGTCCAGGCCGTTGCCGATATAACGGCGGTATTCCATATCCACATATTCGTCCAGAGGCGCCAAAAACAGATTATCCACCCTTCGGCCCGAAAGTATCATGCCATCGTCAACAGCTATTTTAATATACGCATGACGTGTGGCCTGGTATGCCACCAACACGTCATTTTGAGCCCCATCGGCAACGCCATACTCACCGGCAGCCAAAGGATAGGCTGAGGTTATAAACTTCGCGGAATTTCGCAAGTCATACGCGGTTACAGTAAGAAGAAGGGATGCGTCGTTGACATCGGCCCGCGCGGCGTTGTTCGATGCCTCCACGGAGGCAAGCCGCCCGGTAACGAACCAATCCGCATCAAACCGCGCCGCGGCCTTGCCGCGCACCAACCCTCCCGCGGAAGCGCCGGTTCTCACGTCATATTCGTTCATCATCGCACGCAACGCGCCTCTTTCCACACAATGGAATTGCGGTCGTCCGCAGAGGGCTTCACGCAACTGAACATAGGCGGCTTCCGAGAGACGGGTTTCGTTGCCCATAGCGTCAGTAATATCGGGCAACGCCACGGTTATGAAACCGCGCGCGGGATCGGCCTTCGAGGCGGCCATCATACGCATCAGCGTGAAATACCGGTTCCGGCGCCGCTCATCCGTCAGTGTGTGAGCCAAATAGCTCCCGGCGAAAATCTCTTTATTGACAGCCTCCAACGCGCCTAAGACGATCCCCCCGTCAGTGGCGATGATTACCAATCGCCCGGCCCAGGCAAGCAATTCATCGCCGCCATTATCCGTCATGCCGCTTTTCAAAGATTCATAAATATCCATCCGGTCCCCGGGCATCACCGCTTCGGGATCTTTTAATTTCAACTTTACCCGGTCTCCCAATGTAAGGAGAACAACGTTCTTTTCCCCCGCCTCGATAACCCCTTGCATCTGTCCCATGCTCCTCATGGTCACCGCTTCCCCGGCGTTCGCGTTCCATGTAAATAACAGCAATATCCCCGTGGTGAGGATCAAGCGAACCATCATGGAATTGAGGGTGTCTTGCTTCATCGTTGCTCTAAATTCGCGGCGGTGCGGTGCAACGGCCGGGCGGCATGAACCTGCGGCTCTTTGGAGTCGGCGGTATCGGAGCCGCTGCCCCACAGGATAAATAGCAGCAACGCCGCCCCCAGAACCAAGCGCACCATCAAACTAATGTTACTTTGTCCGATCATGTAAAATTTCCCCTTACGATGCGCGGGGTAATAAAAATAAGCAGTTCCTTCTCGTTATCGATATCGTCGCTTCCTTTGAAAAGCCAGCCGATAATCGGCAGTTTTGAAAGAAATGGCACCCCACGCTCGGTGCCGGTCTGCAAATTCTCGAAGACACCCCCCAGCACGGCGGTGCCTCCATCCGTGACCACAACGCTGGTCTCCACCGAACGGGTAAGAATCGAAGGAACGCTAAGAACAGGGTTGGAAAAATCAGCGTCATCTTTGTGAGCGATGATTTTGAGTGAAATCCGGTTGTCCGGGGTGACAAATGGCGTTACTTCCAGCGCGATAACGGCATTTCTAAACGCCACGGTGGTGGCACCCGATGAACCACCCGCCGATTGTTGATACGGTATTTCACGGCCGCTGGCGATTTTCGCCCGCACTCCGTTAATAGTTGTAATCTTGGGATTGCTAAGGGTTCTCCCTTTGCCGTCGCGCTCCAACGCGCTGAATCGAAGATTGAGGGCCGAGGTGCCGGCGATGTCGCTCAGCGCGATACTAATGGCGGCGGGCACCGCGCCGGCATTCGACGGGTCGGTCGCGGGCAGATCCACAACGCCGTTGGATGTCCCCATGGCATAGTTGTTTGAGAGCGATCCGGCCGGTGTGGCGGTAAGCCCGCTGGGCACCAATGCCGTGCTTCCCACCTGCGCGCTGCCGACAAGACCGGCAGTGGCGGTAATTGGGCCGCTGGAGTTAGGAGTCGCCAAGCCACCCCACTGAACGCCTAGCGATCGGCTGTGGGAACGGCTAACTTCAACGATACGGGATTCGATGAATATCTGTTGCTGCGGAACATCGATGTCATCGATTCGACGGGAGACATCATCAAGTTCGGACGGAGTGCCATAAGCGGTTAGAATCGATGCCTTACTGAAGGTGCTAAACAGTAACCGGGCGGGTATTGGCGCCGGATTTACCGCCTGAACGCCCGCTTCGGCGGGAAGCGCTTCGCCGGGGCCGCTAAAAATCCGGTCCAGATAGGTTTTCGCTTCATTTGGTTCGGCGTACTTAAGCTTAAACGAGCGGAAGGTGCGCCGGTCATCAGCCTGCAGTTGCTTGGACTTAAACGATGCCATTAACATGGAGCGCTCCTCTTCCGCACGCTCCCGCGACAGCCGGGCGCGCTTGGCATCCTGTTCTTGCGCCGCTATATAATTCTCGGAGGTGTTAATTACCACCAGATTGCGTTCCTCGGTGATTACCAGATTATGCAACCGGGCAATGGTATCCAACGCTTCGCGCCAAGTGGTGTCCTCCAGGTAAAGTCCCAGCACTTTGCGCGAGCCAACATCGGGATGTATCACATAATGGAAATTGCGGCCCCGGTCGCTCAACATTGCAACGACCGATTCAAGACTGATTTCCTTAAAATGAAACGAGAAAAGATTGCTTCGCCGCTGACCGTTCGCCACGACATGAGACTCTTCACCGTTTAACTTCAGCAGATACGGTTTAGCCAAGACCCCGGCTTTATCGGATTTGGCGCCCGGTGCCGGAACAGGAGTCTCTATTACCGCTGAAGGCAGAGTCTGAACAAGAATTGCGTCATTTTTTGCTGGTTCAGCTACAATAATTTTAGCTGGGTGGGTAGCACAAGATGAAACCGACAGAAAGGATGTCACCAATAGCGCCTTATACGCCGGGCTACTTATCCTCCTTGAACGGTTCAACATATAATCTCCAAGTTTTCAGCGGGGAAACCAGTACCACATATTTCAGCGTAATGTCCGTAATCCGCGCTCCATCAACCACATCCCCCACCTTATGGGGGGTGTCATTGATATAAGCAACACGGTTGCCACCTGCCTCGACGACCATGCCTAAACGTGAAACCGGTTTATGCCCTAAAGTGCCTTTATCAGCGCTTTCCCTTCCATAATTAAAAGGGTTGCGCAACTTGGATGATTCAAGTTCCGTACCAAAGCCCGCACCAGGTAGAAAGACAAGTAATAAAAGTCCTAAGGTTGTCTTTTTCATACCCTACCTGTAGAAAATTTCGATCCCCAGTTTGGTATTCAATGGCATTTCCCCATATGAAAGATTCCCGCCGATATGCCGCTTCGGATCATCGCCGGCCACTTCCCTTGCATTGCTCCGTTCCATCTCCACGGAATTTACTGAAATGGCATAGGGCAAATCCATCACTTTTTCAAAATAGTCTATGGCATCGGCGTAATTGGATCGATAGGAAAGAACTATTTTGCTCACCGTGTACCCCACCCGTTCGCTCTGCGACGCATTCTGCGAGATTCCCTCCACAGTAACTAGCGGGGAGCGGTTAATAAATTGACTGCTTTGGGATACCATCCCCGTTTTAATATCCATAGCCACCAATTGCAGAGGCATTTGGCCCGCCGTTTGACGTAATTCGTGCAGCAGCGATTCAACTGGGCGGCGCGATTGTACACTTTCGGCAAGCAACCGCTCCTCTGCCATCTTAGCCTTCAATTCCAATTGCAGAGAGGCCAGTCCTCCTTTAAGCCCTTCCTGGCGCTGCCGGTTTGATTGCAAACTTGCATATTCGGCATTGAGCCGCACAAGGTGAGCCCTTTTGCCCAAAGCGTCCCGCATGGAATTTTTTATCGTGAACGTATAAGTGATATACAAAAGCAAAACACACGCGGCGGCGAAACAGATAAGCTTATCGCGCCGCGGCAGCCGATCCCAGTATTGAAAAAGAGAGTCCTTCATGGCCGCTCTCGCCTGATGTCCGCCGCCAAGGTAAACTTTAAAGATGCATTGCCGCCATCATCCGATTCACGGGAACTGACAAGCGTGGCATGGGTAAAAAAAGTTGAGACCCGTATCTTGTTCAAGAACTGTTCCAACGTTTTCAACTGTTCGTCCGATCCGCCACGAACGCGTCCTTCAAACAATGCTTGCCGGCCATACATGACGCCATCGGATGCGTAATCCTTTTGGCCGCCAAAATGGAAGACGAGACGATCCAATGCCATATCGTCCGGCATCAGCTTTCCGATTTCCCTATACATCTCTTTCCATTTGATATTGCGTCCTTCCAAATCCTGATATACAGCCTTACGGTCGTCCATTTTCATGATCTCTGCGCGGATGCCGGCCGTTTTCGCCTCAATGGCGGCATCGGCATCATGCTCGCGCTTGAGGACGGCGATCTTCCGCGCCACGTCGGCGGTTTGCACATCCAAGCTCTTGTGGTATGCCGCCGCTCCGACGCCAATTCCCAACACCAGCAATAAATAAAGAACCGCCGCCGCAACCGGAAGCCGCGCACGCAGCCAATTTCCCGCCGACCAGCGTTTTTCTTCCGGCAGTAGATTGATCCGCTTCCCCTGATCCAGCGCAACCCCAGCCGCTATGGCATAAGCCGCGCCATTTTCACGTGCCGCCGCAAATCCCGGCCCATCAGCCGCGATAAAATCATCAAATGGATTGTAGACCGTGAACCGGCAACCTAGCGCATGGCTAAGATAGTTCGCAAAGTTCTTTATCCGGGCGGCGGAGCCTATAAAATAAATTGATGGCGCGGAAGAACGCTGGTGTTCATTGCGGTGATAGTCCAGGGAACGGCCCAGTTCCGTCACAAGCTTATCCAGCGCCGGTTGCATGCGTGACAGCGCGGTTTCGCCCGAAATCCCCCGGAATCCGCATACGCCAAGTTCATCGCCGCGTGGTATCCCGAAAAAGGCGGCAAGCGTTTCCGCTTCTTCACGGGAAACGGTTATCTTTCCCCCCGCCGTTTCATAATTCCCCGCCAACGCTTCGGTGAAACTGTCGCCGCCAAAGCCTATTTCGCGGGTGAACCTGATGCCTCCCTCCTCGAAAATATAAATCCCGGTGTGCGATTTTGAAATATTAATGAAAAATACGGGGACGCTCTTGTCGATAGCGCGGGAATGTGCCAGGAGGGCGGAAAGTGCGGCGGGAATCACCGTGAGGGCAATTGGCCGAAATGGTGAACCTGAAACCGTTTGATGGTAACGGGCCACCTCGGCGCGCCCCAATGCCGCCATCAATACCGGTGCCCTGCCATTTATCCCGCCCGGCAAAATAAAACCGTCCAGCGCCGCGTCATCCATTGAATACGGCAGTGACTCCGCCTCGGTGAAACGAAGCGATGCCACCAGTTCGTCATGCCCCATGCGGGGCATCTCCAAAATCCGCAACCGCAAACCCCGGCCGGAGGCAAGAACGGTGGCTGTGCGCCCCCGTAAATTATTATCACGGGCGAGACGGGTCAATAGCCGCGAGACATCGGGCGAAAACGGATTCTGACCATCAAGCGGCACATCGGCCAGGAAGTTGAGATAAAAACGACCATCGCCGCCCGGCTTCAGATCAATCAGGCACAATTCGCCGCCGCCGGCGATAATGCCGGTATGGGAATTAACCAATGGGATGTTGAAACGTGCCGCAAGCCCTTGAATGCCATTCATGCTGTCATAACTTTTACCACATTTCTTGGGTAAAAGTGCATACTCGCCGGAGCAGGTTGAAAACCGCCCCGGCGCCTCGCTACAGATGCCTAGCGCTTCTTTTTCAAATGACGGTCTATGGCGCGCATGATGGAGGAGAGTTTAGGTTCGGTCTCCACCGGCACGTTGGCGTGATCGCTTTTGAACGGCAGTTTGTTGAGGTGGTATTTGTATTTAAAATCCGAGAATTTGAGCCCGTGCGCGGTGGAGATGACCACCACGCGGTCGGTCTTTTTTATCACGCCGCGTTTTGCCAGCTTAAACATGGCGGCCAACGCCACGCCAGTATGCGGGCAGGTGTACATGCCGGTTCGGTCAGCGGCCACGGCGGCCTCAACCAATTCCTTTTCGCTCGCCTCTTCCACAATGCCGTCGAACTGTTCCAGAGACTTTACCGCCTTTTGCATACTCACCGGATCGCCGATCTGGATGGCGGAAGCAAGAGTTGTTTTGGCTTTCACCGGGCGGTAGTTTTTCCACCCTTTCTTATATGCGAGATACAGCGGGTTGGCGTTTTGCGCTTGAGCAACCACCAAACGGGGCCGTTTGGCGATAAGCCCCAGTTCTTCCATCATCAGAAAACCTTTGCCCAAGGCCGAGACGTTTCCTAAATTGCCGCCGGGGATGACCACCACGTCGGGCGGCATCCAATCAAACTGCTGAACAATCTCGATGCCTACGGTTTTCTGCCCTTCGATGCGGAGCGAATTCATCGAATTGGCGAGATATATCTCTTCGTTTTTGGTAATCTCCCGCACCAGCTTCATGCAACCATCAAAATCGGTCTTGAGTGATATCACCAGCGCGCCATTGGCGATAGGCTGTATGAGCTGTTCCACCGAAACCTTGTTCTTGGGGAGAAATACGATGGGGGTGATGCCGGCGGCGGCGCAGTAAGCGGCCAGCGCGGCGGAGGTGTCGCCCGTGCTGGCGCAGGCGACCGCCCGTATGTTTTTTCCTTCGGCGATCATCTGTTTCACCGCGGAAACCAGCACAGTCATGCCTAAATCTTTGAATGAACCGGTATGGCTATTGCCGCAGAGCTTTATCCAAAGATCGGAGATGCCAAGTTCACGCCCAAGCCGGTCGGCCCAGAAAAGGTTGCTCTCCCCCTCATACATGGAAACGATGTTGTCGTTTTCCACCGTGGGCAGCACCCACTCCTTCTTGCTCCAAACACCACCGCCATAGGGCCACTGGTTCCCCTGTTTGCGTTTACGAAAAAGATCCAACCACTGGCGGCCAGTTTTTTTCTTGAGCTGGCGCATGTCATGTTCCACCTGTAGCAGCGACCCGCATTTGCGGCAGCTGTAAACCACTTCATTCAGCGGATAGCGTTCACCGCATCCGGCGAAACATTCAAACCACGCGTTATACTTTCCTTCGGCCATGATCGGTCATTCTCCCACTCTATCGATTATCAGGCGTTTCCCGCCATCTGTTTCTTGTGCCACTCAACGTACAGCTTATCGAAATATTTTTCATCCTCAAGCATATTCGAGTCGATGGTAAATTCCCCGCTTTCATGCATGTAATTGAGCGCCGCCGCCGAAGCCAATAGTTTTTTCAGGGCATCCGCCACTTGCATGCCCCGTTCCCTGGCGTACTCTTCCACATATTTCATGCTGGAATCGGAAAAACGGAGCGTGATGCCGTAGTCGCTCTTGAAACGCTCCGTGAAATCGGCGAATGGCGAACGTTGCATCAGTTGCGCCAAAGCATCCTGCGGCGCGCGGCAGATATCGCCGGTCACGGTAAACTGTTTAAAGTTAGTTCCCGGCAGCTCGAACTGGAAATCGGTAAGCACGTTTTCCCATTCCCCCACCAGCGCCCGCGCGCCGGTTTTTTTCTTCTCGGCGCGCTGGGCAATTTCCTCCACCGCGTCGTCGGTGAAATCAAGCTCCACCCCGAACAGCTTGAACTCCAGCTTGTACTGGTTTAAAATGCTATCTTCAGTCTTCGTCATGATTCGGATGAGGTCGTTTTTAGAAAGCGCGTTCACATAGGCGCGGATCGGGGCGCGCCCCACCAGTTCCGGGATAATGCCGAAACGGATGTAATCGTCTTCCGTGGCGTCCTTGTAGTAGTTGCGGTACCTATCTTTCTTAGCATCCCCATTTTCCACGCCAAAGCCGGCAATGGTGAGCGAGCCATCCTCCTTCAGGCGGCCGGATTTGCTGTCTATCCGTTTTTTCACGATATGCTCCATGCTGTCGTTCGCGCGCTGAAACGATCCGCCCAGTATGAAGAGAATGTTTTCGGTGTTAATCATCGATTTTTTGCCGCCAGAAGCGCCGCCCCGTTGCTGGTTGATGAGATCCTGTATCTGCTGGGCCGGGCTATTGGGATCTTCGATGGAAACCTGTTTGCGCTCCACCAGCTTGAGCACCGCGCGCTGGAATCCCTCGCGTGAAACATCGATGCCAATCCCATGTCCTTCTTTCGCTTTCTTGTCGATTTCATCGATGAAGATAAGACCGCCATAGCGGTTAATAAACTCGGCCTTGCCCTGTTTGTCCTCGCCGGGGGCCATGGCGATGAGTTCCCGCACCATATCTTCGGCGTTTTTTCCCACGTAGCCCGCTTCGGTATAATCCGTGGCGTCGACTATATGCACTGGCACGTTTAACAGGTCACCCAACACTTCGGCGCAATAGGTTTTGCCGCTGCCGCTTGGGCCGGCAATAAGAGTGTTCTTTTTACGAAAACGTTTCACGTCAAACTGGCTCAACACCCCTTTATTTTCAAATCGGGCCTTCACAATCGCGAAGTGGTAAGCCGCGGCGATTGCCAGCCGCTTTTTGTAATCATCTTGACCGATAACGTACTTGTCAAGGTGATCCTTGATTTGGCGGGGAATGTACACCACGCCGTACTTTTGCTTATCACCCGCGGCGCCGCGCGCGCCCAACGATTCCCTGATGGTGTCGGTGAAGGCGCCCTCGGCCTTGAGCCAGGCGTTAAGGGCCTCATCATACGTGCACCCGTATTCCTGGGCTATTTTTTCAACCGTCTCGCGCGGTATGGCTTTTTGAACCATGAGTCCCGTTCCCCCCTGTACCCCGTTACATCGCCCGGCGGACGGCTGCCGCGCGCCGCGTCAGTTTATTTCCACCACCGGGGACTCGTGTCCACTAACGGGCGGTCTTTTTGCGCCGCCGCGCGTGCGCATTTTTTTCGCGCTTTTGAACACGGGAGCGGACATGACCGCCTTAAGCACATCATCCATGGTTTCCACCGGGATGAATTTAAGCTCCTTGCGCAGCAGTTTGGGTATATCCTCAAGATCTTTCAGGTTTTCTTTCGGGATCACCACGTGACGTATGCCGGCGCGCCGCGCGGCAAGCGCTTTTTCTTTAAGGCCGCCGATGGGAAGCACCTTTCCGCGGAGGGTGATCTCGCCAGTCATGGCGGTATCATGCCGCACGGGAATCAACGTGAAAGCGCTGACCATCGCGCTGGCCATGGTGATGCCGGCGGAGGGACCATCCTTCGGAATCGCCCCTTCGGGTGCGTGAATATGAATATCATAGTGGGAATAAAAATCGGCGGGCAAACCGAGCGCTTCCGCGCGCGAGCGGATATACGTCACCGCCGCTTGCCCCGATTCCTTCATCACATCCCCCAACTTTCCGGTAAGCGCCAGCTTCCCCTTGCCGGGAACGACGGTGACTTCGATGTGCATCAACTCGCCTCCCACCTCCGTCCATGCAAGACCATTGGCAAATCCAGGATCGGCGTGAGCCATTGCCTCTTCTTGCCGGAACTTGGGAATCCCCAGCATTTTTTCCAGATCGGCGGCTTTGAGGCGCACGGCGTGCTTCTTGTGCTCAACCACGCTGCGAGCCACCTTGCGGCAGACTTTCGCAATGGTCCGCTCCAGATTCCGCACCCCCGCCTCGCGCGTATAGCCCCGGATGATTTTCGTCAGCATCTCATCGGTCAATTCCACAGCCTCCGGCGAGACGCCATTTTCCTGCATCTGCTTCGGCACCAAATAGCCGGAAGCGATTTTCACTTTTTCCTCTTCCATGTAGCCGGAGAGGCGGATCACTTCCATCCTGTCCAGCAGCGGAGCGGGAATCGAATGCATCACGTTCGCCGTGGCGATAAACATCACCTGGGAAAGATCATAGTCCAGTTCGATGTAGTGGTCGCTAAAATGTTTGTTTTGTTCGGGATCCAGCACCTCCAGCAGAGCGCTTGACGGATCGCCGCGGAAATCGGTGGTCATCTTATCGATTTCGTCCAACATCACGACGGGGTTGATCGTTCCCGCCTTTTTCATCGATTGAATTATTCGCCCCGGCAGCGCCCCGATATAGGTGCGGCGGTGGCCGCGGATTTCGGCTTCGTCACGCACGCCTCCCAGGGAGACGCGAACGAACTTGCGCCCCATCGCGCGGGCGATTGATTTCCCCAATGAAGTTTTCCCCACGCCTGGCGGCCCCACCAAACAAAGGATTCCCCCCTTGTGGCTTTTTGACAGTTGTTTTACGGCGAGAAAATCCAGAATACGCTCCTTAACCTCCTCGAGGCCGTGGTGATCTTCATCCAATATTTTTTTGGCGTTGCGCGTGCTGAGGTCGTCTTCCGTCCGCGTGCTCCAGGGAATATCGACGAGCCACTCGATGTAATTGCGCACCACGGTGCTCTCGGCGCTCATCGGCGCCATCTGCTCCAGCTTATTGATTTCCTTTTGAGCTTTCGCCTCGACATCGGCGGGCATACCGGCTTTTTTCACTTTATCGCGCAGTTCATCCAATTCTGAACGGTGATCGCCGCGGCCCAACTCTTTCTGGATCGCCTTCATCTGCTCGTTGAGGTAGTATTCGCGCTGGCTCTGATCCATCTGTTTTTTCACGCGCCCTTCAAGCCGCTTTTCAATCTGAATGATTTCGACCTCCCGTTCAAGGAGTTCCATCATCATTTCAATGCGCCGCTTGACGTCCGTTTCGGCCAGCACCTGCTGCCGCTCATCCGTTTTGAGCGCGAAATGCCCCATGATAAGGTCGGTCAACTCTTCCGCATCGACGGTTTCGGCGATCCGGGCCATGGCCTGCGACGGCAAGCGGTTGCTGATTTTCACATAGCGGTCAAACAGCTGGTGCAGACCGCGCATCATGGCCTCCAGCCGCGCGTCGCGTTCCGGGGCGCGCACGCCCATCCCCCGCGCGGCAACGCGATAGAACATATCCCGCGACACGAATGAGTCGATGGCGGCGCGGCGGATGCCCTCCACCATTATCTTGACGGTGCCGTCGGGAAGCCGCAACACTTGCATGATCTCGCTCACGCAACCGATGGTATAAATATCCTCCGGGGCCGGTTCCTCGTTATTTGCCTTTTTCTGGGCGCACAGCATGAGAAGGTTTCCCTTCTCGATGGCCTGGTCGACCGCGCGTATGGATTTTTGGCGCCCCACGAACAGCGGCACGAGCATCCCGGGGAAAACGACGATGTCGCGTAGCGGAATGAGCGGCAGCTCGGCCGGCAGAACTACTTTGGCGCGTGTGTTATCCATGATGCTCCTTACGGCTTAGCCGGCCTTTTTCTTCAGCGTGACGATGGGCTGCGCCGAGTGGCGGATTGCCTCTTCGTTGACCGCAACTTCCTCGATTTCGGGGTTGCCCGGCACCTCGTACATGATGTTCAGCATCGCCCGTTCAAGGATGGAGCGCAGCCCGCGTGCGCCGAGCTTACGGCTAATCGCTTCTTGGGCAATCGCTTTGATCGCGCCGTCGGTAAATTTAAGGTTAACATTGTCCAACGCGAAAAGTTTTTTGTATTGCTTGATGATGGCGTTTTTCGGCACCAGCAAAATCTCGGTCAGCGATTTTTCATCCAAGTCGTCCAGCACAGCGATTACGGGCACGCGGCCGATGAACTCGGGGATAAGCCCGAATTTGAGCAGGTCTTCCGGTTCCACCTGATGCAAAAGATTTTCGCCTTTGCGGTCCTTCTTGCTCTTCACGGTGCCGCCGAACCCCATCGTCTGTTTGCCAATGCGGTAATCAATGATCTTGTCCAGCCCCACGAAGGCGCCGCCGCAAATGAAAAGGATGTTGGTTGTATTCACCTGCAGGAACTCCTGCTGCGGGTGCTTGCGGCCGCCCTGCGGCGGAACGTTTGCCACGGTTCCCTCGATAAGCTTCAGCAATGCCTGCTGCACCCCTTCGCCCGACACGTCGCGGGTGATGGAGGGGTTGTCGCTCTTGCGGCTGATCTTGTCGATCTCATCGATATAGACAATTCCTTTTTCGGCCTTTTCAATGTCATACTCCGCCACCTGCAACAGGCGGTGGATGATATTTTCCACATCTTCGCCCACATAACCCGCCTCGGTCAGCGTGGTGGCGTCCACGATGGTAAACGGCACGTTGAGCATACGCGCCAGCGTTTGGGCCAACAAGGTCTTGCCGGTACCGGTGGGGCCGATCAGGAGAACGTTGTTCTTCTGCAACTCCACGTCATCGCTATTGGCATTGGCCTCGATCCGCTTGTAGTGGTTATGCACCGCCACGGAAAGAATCTTTTTGGACTCTTCCTGTCCGATGACGTAATCGTCCAGCACCGCCTTGATGTCCTTCGGCTTTGGCAGCGTGGCAAACGCCTGGCTTTTTTCCTGATTCCACTCCTCGACGATAATCTCGTTGCACAGGTCGATGCACTCATCGCAGATGTAAACCATCGGCCCGGCGATGAGCTTTTTTACTTCGCCCTGGCTCTTGCCACAAAAGGAACAGCGTAAATCCTGGTTAGTCTCTTTTTTCGGCATCAAACCTCCTGTACGCCTTTTTGTCCGGCGGTCATTTCGCGTCCTGCGTCTTTTTGCGCAATTGGCGTGATTCGATTATTTCGTCGATCAAACCGTACTCCTTGGCTTCCTGCGCGTTCATAAAAAAGTCGCGGTCGGAATCCTTGCGTATTTTCTCCACCGGATGGCCGGTGTGTTTGGCGTAAATCCCCTCCAGCGCGTTGCGCAGACGGTTGATTTCGTCCACCTGCCGATGAATGTCGTCCGTGGTTCCCTGATAGCCGCCGGAGGGCTGGTGGATCATGATCCGGGTATTGGGAAGCGCGTGGCGTTTGCCTTTCGCGCCGGCGTTGAGCAACAGCGACCCCATGCTGGACGCCTGCCCCAGGCAGATGGTCTGGATGTCCGGGCGGACGAACTGCATGGTGTCGTAAATCGCCAAGCCCGCGGTCACCACGCCGCCCGGGCTGTTAATGTAAAGGTAGATGTCCTGGTCGGGGTCTTCCGCTTCCAGAAACAGCAACTGCGCGATCACCAGGTTCGCCACGTGATCATCCACCGCGGTTCCCAGGAAAATAATGCGATCCTTCAGCAGACGCGAAAATATATCGTACGCGCGTTCCCCGCGCGCCGTCTGTTCGACAACCATAGGTACAAGCATTAGTCGTTCTCCTTCACTTCGCCTTCGACGGTTTTGTCTTTAATTGTAATCTTTCCGTTAATGAATTTAAACACGCTTTCCCGCAATGCTTCCTTTATTGTGAACACGGCGGCGTTATAGCGGGTGTCACGGTCGTCCGATTTGAGATGCTCGGCATAGAGCCCCTGAAGCCGCTCCAATGCCGCCTCATCCGGCTGCAAACCGTTGGCCTTGGCGAGGTTTTCGATGATAACCTCGTCGCGCGCCCACTCTTCACCCTTCTCCATTGAATTCCGCTTGAATGTTTCGCTGTCGAAATCGGGCTGCGCGGTGAGGTCAAGCCCCCATTCGCGGGTCTGCTGGATTAGCCGGTTGGCGTACATCTCGCCGTATTGCGACAACATTTTCGGAGGAAGCGGGAAGCTGGCGCTTTCGCGAAACTTCTTCAAGATGTTGCGGCGCAGGCCCTCCTCGGCGCGCTGTTGTTCACGCTCTTCGGCTTGGGAGCGCAATTCCTTGCGCATTTCCTCCACTCCACCGTATGGGGTGTTGGCGATAACGAGGTCGTCGTTCAGTTCCGGCAGCTTTTTTTCTTTCACGGCGGTCACCTTCACCTTGAAAACAGCCGTCTTGTCGGCCAACGCCGGATCGGGATACTGCTTCGAGATGGCCATGGTGAATTCCTTCTCATCGCCCGCCTTCATTCCGGCCACATTGCGGTGGAATTCCACGAAGAGGGTCTCCTCCACCGTGTTGACTATCATCTGTTGCCCCTTGCCGGAAAGCTTGGATTCTTCCTTGCCGTCGACCGTGGCGGCATAATCCATAATTGCGAAATCGCCGTCCTTAACGCCGCGGCCTTCAACCGGAACCAACTCGGCATGTTTATCGCGCAGCTGGTTGAAAACCGACTCGATCTCCTTTTCATTCACCTTGCGAATCTCGCGTTCGAACGCCCAGCCGCCGCAGGACGGCACGTCAAGCTTCGGAAATATCTCGACCACGGCGGAGTAAGTGAGCGGTTGCCCACTCTCCACTTTCACGTCTTCGAAACTCGGATTCCCAAATACTTCCAGATTGTGACTGGTCACCGCTTCATTGAAGCTTTGGTGAATCAGCTTCTCGCCCACCTCACCCAGTACTTGGCCGCCGTACATTTTTTCCAGAACGGGGCGCGGCGCTTTGCCAGGACGAAACCCCTGCACTTTGGCGTTCTTTGCTACATCACGCCATTTTTTTTCAGCTTCCAAAGCCACATGCTTTGCCGGAATTTCGACTTTCAGCTTCTTAACGCACGGCTGAACGTCCGCTATCTCAACCTTAAGATCGCTCAATGCTACAGTCACAGTATCGGGCTCCTTCCAATCATTAACGGTTTTACGCGCTTCATTCGCGCTATATGCTCATCGATGCAAATCAAACGTCATGGTGCGAAGGGGGGGGCTCGAACCCCCAAGGTTGCCCACCAGATCCTAAATCTGGCGCGTCTACCAGTTCCGCCACCTTCGCATTATTAAGCCAAGTTATTCAAATATATTATGCTTTGAAAAGAAATTAAAGTTATTTTTCGGTAATACTTCGCATCTTTAGTGAAAAAACATTGTTTTGATAGTTGTTATCAATCGAAAAAGAACGGCTCTTTTCCGAAGGAGCAGTGAAGGTTGATGGGTGAAAACGCTCTCTGCCATCCACCACATCGGTTTAAGCGAGCCCCTCTTTCAAATTCTGTTGGCGGCTGATTGAAAGTCAGTCGCGGCGGCGAAACATATATGGGATTAAACGGCATAATTTGAAAATAATCTGAAAAGTTATTGACAGCGCGGGCGGCAATGAGTACACTTTGCCGTCTGATTGCTTGGCGGTCCCCATCGTCTAGCCCGGTCCAGGACGCCGCCCTTTCACGGCGAGAACAGGGGTTCAAATCCCCTTGGGGACACCATTTTTCTTTGATTCCAAATGCCCACTCGGAAATTGGAATTCTTTGTGACGACAAAACAAGCCAAAGAATTTTACGCCGGATGATTATTGGATCAACCAGAACGAACAACTAACAGATTGTTGAAAAACCCCCGTGTCCGCTACAGCGGATTTCCGTGGCGGTTCGTACGCGGCTGGCTCCATTGCATTCCGCCGCCGCATATTTACTCCGCCACTCCCGTCATTCTGAGCACATTCGCCGCGCTCAGTGTAAACTCCGCGAAGAATCCCTTTCCGGAAAGAGATTCTTCGTTGCTCTGCTCCTCAGAATGACATGCATGTGCAGTCTTTCAACACCCTGCTAATGCAGATAACGCTCAACACCCTTCCCCACTTACACCTTAAGGTTGGCGAACATTCCACGAACATTTATCGAGATTTATTACTTGTACCGCAGTACATAGTCGGGTAATCTATGGAGCCTGATAATCCATCGTTAAAATTACATTTAAAGGAGAAACGAGAATGGGGCGGATTAATTATCTGTTCACTTCGGAATCAGTTACCGAAGGACATCCGGACAAGATTGCAGACCAGATTTCCGATGGCGTGCTTGATGCTTATATCGCGCAGGATCCCATGTCCCGCGTGGCCTGCGAAACGCTGGTGACCACCGGCCTCGTCATGCTGGCCGGCGAAATCACCAGCAAAGCTGTCGGCGTCGACATTCACAAAATCGTACGCGACACCGTAAAAGAAATCGGATACGACGACTCCGCCATCGGATTCGACTACCGTTCCTGCGCCATCCTCAACTCGCTCCACGAGCAGAGCCCGGACATCGCCCAAGGGGTCGTTCGGAAGACCGACGAAGAAACCGGCGCCGGTGACCAAGGCCTCATGTTCGGCTATGCCACCAACGAAACCAAAGAATACATGCCGCTGCCGCTGTTGTTGGCCCACAAGCTGACCGCCCAGCTCGCGAAAGTGCGCAAAAATGGCACACTCAAGTGGCTCCGCCCGGACGGCAAATCGCAAGTGACCATCGAATTCGTCAATAAAAAAGCGCACGCCATCGACACGGTGGTCATCTCCACCCAGCATGCCGATACCGTGGACAACGACACCATCCATAAGGAAGTGCTCGACAAAGTCATCCGCCCGATCATGCCCGAAGGCCTTTTCAATGAGAAGAAGTGCAAAATACATATCAACCCGACCGGACGCTTCGTCGTCGGCGGCCCTCACGGCGACTCCGGCCTGACCGGCCGCAAGATCATCGTCGACAGCTATGGCGGCTCGGCCTGCCACGGCGGCGGCGCCTTCTCCGGCAAGGATCCGACCAAAGTCGACCGTTCCGCCAGCTACATGGCCCGCTACATCGCCAAGAATCTGGTGGCCGCGGGTATCGTTGACCAATGTGAAGTGCAGCTTGCCTACGCCATCGGCGTGGCCGAGCCGGTATCAGTGCTGGTGGACGGCTTTGGCACCCGCAAGATTCCACAGGAAAAAGTTGTCGAAATCGTTCGCAAGAACTTCGACCTCCGCCCGTTCGGCATCATCAAGATGCTGAAACTGCGCCGGCCGATCTTCCAGAAAACCGCAGCCTACGGCCACTTCGGCCGCGAGCTGCCGGAATTCCAGTGGGAGCAGATCGACATGGCCGCCAAACTTAGAAAGGATGCCGGACTATGACCAACACCTCCAAAACGCATGACGTGAAAGACATGGGGCTTGCCGATAAAGGCAAGTCCCGCATCGAATGGGCCGATCAGGATATGCCGGTTCTGCGCGCCGTGCGCGACCGCTGGACGAAGGAAAAGCCCCTCAAGGGAATGAAAATGTCCGCCTGTCTGCACGTAACCGCCGAAACCGCGAACCTCGTCCGCGCCCTCAAAGCGGGCGGCGCCGATGTGGCGTTGTGCGCCAGCAACCCGCTCTCCACCCAGGACGACGTGGCGGCGGCGCTGACCAAGCACTATGGCATCCCGGTCATGGCCATCAAAGGCGAAGACAACGACACCTACTACCGCCATCTTAAAGCGATGGTGATGCGCGAACCGAACGTCACCATGGACGACGGCGCGGATCTCGTGACCCTGCTGCACACCAAGTATGCCGACAAAGGCAAAAACGTGGTTGTCAGCATGGAAGAAACCACCACCGGCGTCATCCGCCTGCGTGCCATGGAACGCGACGGCAAACTGATGTTCCCGGTCATCGCCGTGAACGACGCCACCACCAAGAACATGTTCGATAACCGCTACGGCACCGGCCAATCCACGCTCGATGGCATCATCCGCGCCACCGACATCCTGATCGCCGGCAAAACCGTCGTCATCGCCGGCTACGGCTGGTGCGGCAAGGGTTGCGCCATGCGCTCACGCGGCATGGGCGCCAAGGTCGTCGTCACCGAAGTCGACCAAATCAAGGCGCTGGAAGCCGCGATGGACGGGTTCCAAGTCATGACCATGGACGAAGCGGCGAAGGTTGGCGACCTCTTCATAACGGTCACCGGCAACATGCACGTCATCCGCCCCGAACACGCCGTTGCGATGAAACAGGGCGCGATGCTCTGCAACAGCGGCCACTTCGACATCGAAATCGACCTCAAGGGTATCGCCAAAAAAACCAAGAAAATCCGCAAGGACATCCGCAACTTCGTCGACGAATACAAAATGAAAAACGGCCGCAGCATCTATGTGATAGCCGAAGGCCGCCTCGTGAACTTGGCAGCCGCCGAAGGGCACCCCGCCAGCGTGATGGATATGAGCTTCGCCACGCAGGCGCTTGCATCGGAATACGCCGTCAAGGAACGCAAAAACCTCCAGAAAAAGGTCTATTCCGTTCCGGTCGAGATCGAAAACTGGGTGGCGCGCCTGAAGCTGGAATCGATGGGGATCGCCATCGACAAGCTCACGAAAGAACAGGCCCACTACCTCTCTTCATGGGAGCACGGAACCTGAGCAACCGGAGAATCGCAACACGTGAAGCATGAATTCAAAGGGACTCGCATAGAGTCCCGAAAAATTACCGGCAACATTTCGGCTGCGGACCTGATTGGAAACTTTTTTAACGCGTATAACGGCGCGCGCGTGGCCGAGATTTGCCGTCTCCTCGAAAAAAAGGTGCTGAAGGAGAACGTCACCGTCGGCGTTTCCCTCACCGGCGCGCTCACCCCCGCGGGGTTGGGCGCCAGCGCCCTCGTGCCGCTCATCGAGGCCGGCTTTATCGACTACATCGTGAGCACGGGCGCGAACCTCTACCACGACATCCACTACGGCCTGAATCTCGCCATGCACAAAAGCTCGCCATTCGTGGACGACGTGCAACTGCGCAAACATCAGCTCATCCGCATCTACGACATCATTTTCGATTTCGACGTGCTGCTGCAATCGGACAAGTACGTGGCGGACACCGTGGGAAAAGACGAGTTCCTCCGGAAACTTTCCACCAGCGAGCTGCACTACCTCATGGGCAAACACGTGAACGACACCGAAGCAAAACTCGGCACCCAAGGCTCCACCGTGCTGGGCGCGGCCTACCGGGCCGGTGTGCCGGTCTACTGCCCCTCGCCGGGCGATAGCACCATCGGCATGAATATCGCCATGCTCAACGTGGCGGGACGCGGCGACGTGATCATCGACGTGGTGGCCGATGTGAACGAGACCGCCGCCATCGTGCTGGACGCGATGCTCCACGGAGAAAGCGCCGTGATAATCTTCGGCGGCGGCAGCCCCAAGAATTTCCTGCTGCAAACCGAGCCGCAACTTTCCGAGGTGCTCAACATCCCGGTGCGCGGCCACGACTACTTCATGCAGATCACCGACGCCCGGCCGGATACGGGCGGACTTTCCGGCGCCACGCCACACGAAGCGGTGAGCTGGGGAAAAGTGAACCCCGACCTGCTCCCCAATGCCGTGGTGGCCTATGTGGATACCACCATCGCCATGCCGCTTATGACCGCCTACGCGCTGGCCAAATGCCCGCCGCGAAAACATAAACGGCTCTATGATAAACGCGGCGCGTTATTGGATCAGCTCAAGGCGAAATACCGGGAGAACAACAAGTAGTGAATGGCAAAACCCTGGCGGTTCTGGCGGCGGGCGTTGCCCTGTCCGTTTTTGCCTGCCAGGATCACCACTTCATCCCAATGGAAAAGGCCGGCAACCTCCACATTCCCACCGGCACCGAAAATGCCCCCGGCTTTTCCGAAACGCCAGCGGCACAAAAACAGGTTATGGTCGAAGCGCAAAAGACGCCCGCCGCCCCGGCAACTCCGCAAGCACCGCCCGCCGCTGGTTCACCGCATGGCAAAGCCCCAGCCGTCAACGAGGGAGCCATCATCGTGGACGGCACGCTGGAACTGGGAGCTGAACAGAAAAAAATGGATTTCAAAGGCTGGACCATTTACGTGCTGGTTCGCTTGGTGGATCAGCCCGCGCCGCCGCTGGCCGTCACCCGCATCGCCGCCGGCAACTTCCCGGTCAGCTATGTCCTCACCAACGCCAACCTGATGGTGGGTGACGCCCCCAAGCCCGGAGCCAAAATTCTCATCGAAGCGCGATTAGACAAAGATGGCGACCCCATCTCTAAAGATCCGGGCGACGTTTACGGCTTCACCTTGAAGCCAACCGCCGTAGGCGACCACGGCGTAAAAATAGTCCTCGACCAAACCCGCCGCTAGTTGTCATCTCCGCCTTCGCGGGGGTAAACTCCGGCGGGGATCCAGACATACTGTCAAAGCTCTTTTTTTCTTCCCCCCCCTGGCAGGTACGTGCTCTTAGCATGTACATTGCCGCACAGCGGCAACTATCCGCCTTTTTCAACAACCTGCTAGAATAATGCAATGAAGCCGCGATACTAAACGCGCCGGTACCAGCACAAAGCCGCGAGGTGCAACAAGGAGGTATGTATGGACTATTCAAGTCTTCTGCTGCTAAGCGTTGTCGCGGGGTTTACCATCTTCCTCGGACTTCCCGCCGCCATAATCGCCACCCGGCCCCGCACGAGGGCGCTGATGACCGCCCTATCCGCCGGCGTGCTTATCTTCCTCCTCATTGAGATCGCTTACAAATGCCTGGAGATGGTGGAAGAATCGGCCAAGAGCGCGCTCGCCGGCTCCGCTTCCGCCACGCCAATACTGTTCGGGGCATTGCTCATCGGCGGCCTTTCAATCGGGCTGCTGGGCCTTACGTTATTTGAAGAACATTTTATGGGGATGACAAAGGAAAGCGATCCCGCCACCCGCTCCAAACGGGTATCGTTGATGATCGCGGTGGGGATTGGACTGCACAACTTCGGCGAAGGACTTGCCATCGGGCAGGAATACGCCGCTGGCGCGCTGTCGCTGGCATATCTGCTGGTCGCGGGCTTCGCGCTGCACAACGCCACCGAGGGATTTGGCATAGCCGCCCCATTGCGCATGGAAAAGGTGGACTGGAAATTTCTCGGCCTCGCCGGAATTATCGGCGGCGCCCCCACCGTCATCGGCACCCTTGTCGGCTCCGTATACACCCTCCCGGCGCTGGAACTGCTGGCGCTTTCACTCGCCGCCGGAAGCATCCTCTATGTGGTGGGTGAACTGTTGCACATCGGCAAGATGCAAGGGCAGCACCGCACCGCGATGGTGGGGCTGCTAATCGGATTTTTCGCGGCCTTTGGTTCTGAAATGGTGATCGAGCTGGGGACGGCGGCTTCCGCGAACCGCCTGACGCCAAATAAAACGTTTCAGGTGGAAGTGACCGAGTACCACTTCTCCCCCTCCAGCTTCACGGTCAAGGCCGGAGAAACGATCCGCTTCGAGATACATAACACCGGCCTAAAAAAACACGAATTCGACCTGCCGGAACTGCAACGGGAAGCATTGATCCCCCCCGGCGACAAAGTGGCTCTCACGATACCAAGGGCGGTGGCGGGAACGTACAAATTGCAGTGCGACCTCTCGGATCACGCCGCGCGGGGGATGACTGGCGAAATGATCGTGCACGAGTAAAAAAACCGCCGTCTGCGCCCGCTACGCGGTGGCGGTGAGCTTCAGGAAGATGTTCTCAAGCACGGGGCTTTCGCTGTGCGCCTTATTGCGGAGTTCTTCCACCGTGCCAAGGGCGATGACTTCACCTTTGTCGATGATTGCGATGCGATGGCACAGCTCCTGCGCCACCGCCAGCGTGTGAGTGCTCATGAAAATGGTGTTTCCTTCGCGCGCAAAAGTGCGGAAGAGATCTTTCACCAGCACGTGGCCGTGCGGATCCAGCCCCACCATTGGCTCGTCTATCACCAGCACGCGGGGGCGGTGGATGAACGCGCCGGTTATCACCAGTTTCTGTTTCATGCCGTGGCTGTAGTTTTCCACTAGTTCGTCCTGCCATTCGTTGAGGCCGAACATGGAAAGCAACTCGTGCCTGCGCGCGGCGGCGGATGCGCGATCCACCGAGTAGAGGTCGATCATGAAATCGAGAAATTCGCTCCCGGTGAGCTTGTCGTGGATGTACGGCTTATCCGGCACGTAGCCGAGGATGCTCTTCGCCTTTTCCGGTTCCTGCTGCACATCGTGGCCGCCGATAAAAACTTTTCCCTCGGTCGGCACCAGCAGCCCCGCCAGCATCTTGATGGTGGTGGTTTTCCCCGCGCCGTTCGGCCCGAGGAAACCGAAGCACTCTCCCGCCCCCACTTCCAGATTGAGATTTTTCACGGCAACCAAATTGCCGTAATCCTTCCGCAGCCCCTCAAACCGTATCATCGGCACTCCAAAAATCCCAATTCCTTGCTCAATCAAATATGGCCGTGGAATCCCTATGGATAATTACCAAAGATTCCTTGTCTTCGGGGAGATTTGCTAATTCCCCCCACCATGCGGGTTGATTTGTCGCGTTAGAATCCCAATTCCCCTCGATATCAATAGCGAACTTATTTGTAACAAGCATTCGCTCCCAATCAATTTCGTAACCTTTCAAGTCTTCGCATTCCAAGGAGATGAACTCAACAGCCGTCTTAACATCATCCGGAGCGGGATTTCCAGCCAAATACATCCTTTTGCCAAGCTTTAATTTTTCAAAAATCAAAGGTGTAATTGGGTTAGGGGTGGTACAACCAAAATATTCAAAGTCGGGAATTGCATGGGCAAATGAATCCAACATTGCGCGGGCATATCCTTTTCGCCTGAACTCAGCCACAACGCACATTGAATCCAACCATGCAATGGTTTTATTCTTAATATATTCCGTTCCAAATAAAAACCCCACAGGCACATTGCCTTTGACAACAAAACATAAATAAGAACATTTTTGTAATCGCTTCCACATTCTATTCGGGCCTAAAATTGTATGTTTTCCTGTTTTTGGGTTCTTGCCGAATGATGTCGAAAATATCCTTGATACGATATAGGCATGATGATACTTGATGTCTTCTTTATGGATAATGGTAATAGCGTAGGTGTTTTTATTTTTTCCTAATTTATAAGAATCCAATTTAGGAATCGAAGCCAATAATTCCTTGGGGCGTTTGCAGATAAAAAGCAATTCTGGCAATTCAACATCAAACAGGTCATCCAATTGCCACTTGCCCGCCTTGACCGAGTAGGCTTTAACTTCAACAAAACCCGCATTTTTTAATATTTCTATTATTTCAACCGGCAGATAACGTCTTTCTTTTACCAACTCATCGAATTGGATGTTCTTATCGTTAGAATAATATTCATGGCGGTAAAGAACACCGTTGTTAATGTTATAAGCCATCTTGGCGAAATCAAATAGTTCCTTAGGATTGCCGACGCTGTCTATCGGCAAAAGTACCTCCTTCACGGGTTCATCTTGAATATATTTGCAACCATTTCTGAAATTCTTTATCCCATTTAAACATCCTACAGCCACAAAGCCTCCTGGCTTGGTGACTCTAAAAAGGGAATTTATGATTGATACGGCATCCGCCGGCCTTTCACTGCTCCCAATCACGTCATAAAGGCATAAAACGAGATCAGCGCTTTCCCGTGGTGGAATATCCCTTGCATCCAAGACCTCATAAAAAAGCTTGCCCCCAGCGGCAGCAATTCCATCCTTTGAATTTCCTTTTCTGATTTCCGCTTTCTTGATACATTCTTTGGTAAAATCAAAACCGAAAACATCATATCCTTTTAATGCCAATTGCAGGGCATGCCTTCCAATACCACAACCGACATCCAACACTTTTGCGCCTTTTGGCAAGTCGATTTTCTTCAACAATTCCAGGATTTCAAGCTCGGCATATTTAACCCATACTTCCTCTGTTTGGGCAATCAAAGCGTAATATTCCGCCTGCTTTTTATCGTTCCCAAATAATTCTAATTGCATACCAAATCTTTCACTCCTCGCTTTTGCCGAAGGAGTAGGCTCCCATGCGGGGGTTGACCGGCATCAGCAACAGTGCTGGCAGCGATAGCTCCTCCGGCTCGCGGTATTCCGCCAGCCCTATCTGCATCACGTTATGCGGCATCGCCGGTTGCGGGCGGTAGGTGCCAAACAGCATGTCCCACCACGGCAGGAAAAATCCGAAATTGCTATTAGTCTCTTCCGGCTCCATCGAGTGGTGAACCCGGTGGAAATCGGGCGTGATGATAAAGCGCCGCAATTTGGCGTCGAACGATGGAGCGAACTTGATATTGGCGTGGTTGAACTGCGTCGAGACCGTTAAACCGATCTCGTAGATAACCACCGTCCAGGGGTCTATTCCCAGCGCCGCCACAAGGCCGATCTTGTAGAACATCAGAATGAACATCTCGACCGGATGGAACCGGAGCGCGGTGGTAACGTCGACTTCAAGATCGCTATGGTGCACCAAATGAAAACGCCAAAGAAACGGCAACGCATGGGAAAGAACATGCTGAAGGTAAATCATGATATCCAACAGAATAAATCCAATGGCGAACTCCACCGGCCACGAAAGCTCCACATCGTTCAAAAACCCCCAGCTCCGGTCGGCGGCGAATTCAGCCGCGCCGAAAGCGGCGGTTCCCAGCACCAGCCTCACCAGAATGCCGTTGAAAAACGTGAGCGTCAGGTTGGAGAACCACCGCCCCATGCGGCCCGCCTCCATCTTCCGGCGGGGACGGAGCGCCTCGGCTATCGCAAGCACGCCAAAGGCGCCGAGAAAGACCGAAAGCCTGAGGTAATCGGGATTGAAGTTTTCCATACGTTGATTATAGATAGCCGGGGGCCATCAATCCAGTTTTTGCCACTGTTCCCCCTCTTTCCGGTAAAAGGCGTTAAGCGCCAGCTTCCCTTGGGCCACCGCCGCCTTCGCCGATGGCAGCGCCTCTTCGCCGAACTGGAGCGCCATCCGGCAGGCCGAGCCAATCTTGCGGGGCTTGAGCACCGGGCGAAATACCACCCCCGCCTCGCGGAAAAAATCTTCCGCGCGGAGCGTTTCGTAGGTGGTGTCGAATATCGCGATGAGCGTCCCTACAGGCATCCGGCGATCTCCCGCACGGCATGGATGAAATGCTCAACCTCCGCCGCCGTCGTGTAGATACCCGGGGCGAAGCGGATAGTTCCCTCCGGGAAGCTGCCGATTTCGCGGTGCGCATCCGGGGCGCAGTGGAGGCCGACACGGCAGGCGACGTTGTGGCGATGGTCGAGCATATCCCCCACTTCGGCAGGGTCGATCCCATCGATGCTGAATGAAAAAAGCGGAATGCGAAGCTCCTTTTTCGCGGGCCAATAAAGCCGGATGCCGGGAATTTTGGAAAGCGCCGCGTGGGCCTGTTCCGTCCGCCGCATTTTTTTTGCGATGCTCTTTTCCAGCCCGAGTTTCATCAGCTCCCGTATGCCCGCGCCCAGCCCCGCTATGCCAGGAAGATTGAGCGAGCCCGCCTCCAGCCGGTCGGGATACACCGCGGGCATCGCCTCTTTATCAGAATACGAACCGGTGCCGCCTTTGATTAACGGCATTAATTCAATACCGGCGTTGAGCAATAGCAGGCCCGTACCGGCCGGGCCAAGCAGCCCTTTATGACCGGTGGCGCAAAGAATACCGATATTCTGCCGCCGCATGTCGATGGCGGCGTTCCCCGCACCTTGGGCAGCATCCACAATGAGGGTAAGCCCCCGCTTTTTGGCGGCGCGGCCTATCGTATCCAGCGGATAGAGAAAACCGTCGACATTGCTGGCATGATTCACAATGAGCGCTCGCGTTTTTTTTGTTTGCACCCGGGCCAGTTCTTTTACAAGCGGCGCCGTGTCGTTCCACACAAGACGCGATACTTTTACGCCGAGCCGCCGGTCATGCAGCGGACGGATAACGGCGTTGTGCTGCCGCCCCATCACAATGACGTGATCCCCCTTTTTGAAAAATCCTTGTAACGCCATGTTGAGCGAATAGGTGGCGCAGGGGGTGAAAATGACGCGGGCCGGGTCGGGCGCGTTGAAAAAGCGCGCGGCAAGGATACGGGTATCGTGGATGAGCCGGCCGGCCGCCCGCGCCTGGGCATAGCCGCCACGGCCGGGGTTCGCGCCGATATCGGCCATCGCCGTTTGCATCGCGCGCGCCACATGTTCCGGCTTGGGCCACGAAGTGGCGGCGTTATCCAAATAGACCGGCTTTGTATTCATCGTCATCGATCCGCGGAATGACGCAGCTCGGCGAAGGTCATCTTGTCACGCCAGGCGTACCAGCCGCCGGTAACGAGGAAAAACGCGAACATGAAGAGATGGAGGAATATCGCCACGCCAAGCGCTTTATTGGCGTCCACCCCATACAGCGTGAGCGCGAAGATGACGCCCGCGTGATATGTTCCGACCGCGCCGGGAGCCGACGGCACCGCGACCCCCGCCAGCGTGAAGACGCTAAGCACCAATGCCAGCTCAAACCCCGCCGGAATGCTGAAAAGGGCCAGCGCAAGCGAAGAAGTGGCGATAACCCCGGCGTACAGCGCCGCCGTGTACAAAACGGCCAGGCCGAAATGCCTTCCATTCCGCATCACCTGCAACCCCTGGCGGAAAGAGGCGAGAAGCCCCTTGACTTTTTCCGCCACGGCGGCAGGCAGCAGGCGTATTATCTGGTTCAGCCAGCGCGGGGCAAACCCCTCTTCACTGGCGACGAGAAACACAATCCCTCCCGCCCCCAGCGATACCACCCCAAAAACCGCCGCCACCCGTTCCACGTTACGCCATATGGCGGCATCCACCGTTAGCGGCGTTGCGTAAAAAACCGCCGCCACCACCAGCATGGCCATGGCGAAAATATCAAAAATCCGTTCAACAACGATGGTGGCTAGGATACCGCTCCGGCTCACCCGTTCCTTCTTCGCCACCACGTAGACGCGGATCAGTTCGCCGATCCGCAGCGGAAAAATCATGTTTCCCATAAACCCGATACAGATGGAGGCAAAAAGGGTGCGCATCGGCGCCTTTGTTACCGGCTCGGTGATGATACGAAGCCGCGCGGCGCGCAGCCATAATGGGATCAGGTACACAAACAGGTACGGAACGAGCCAGAGGGGATTGATCCGCATGATGGCTTCAAACGCCTGCCCAAAATCGAGTTTCGCCACGGCCCAACCGAGAAAAGCGAACGACACCGCCATCCCGGTATAAAACATCAGCCCGCTCTTTTTCACAAAAGTCCTTTCAACGTTTCCTTGGCCGCGAAACAATCCTTTGCTATCCGCGATACCAAATCCTCCACCGATCCGAATTTTTCCACTCCGCGCAAGCGCTTGACGAACGCCACTTCAAGCGTCTCCCCGTGCACGTCCTCTTTGAACGCAAAAAGATGCGTCTCGATGGATAAGGCGTCGATACCGAACGTCGGGATGGGCCCTATGTGCGTGACACCGCCATACTTTATTCCATGCCATTCCGTGATGGTGGCGTACACCCCCGGCGCGGGAACCGTCTCTTCGGTATCATCCAGATTACAGGTGGGAAAGCCGATCCGCCGCCCGCGCCCCGCGCCCGATACCACCGTGCCGGTGATGGCATGGAAACGCCCCAACAGCTCGGCGGCCTCATCCACTTTCCCATCTTCCAACAGTTGGCGGATGCGGGTGCTGCCGATCCGGCCGCCAAGGCCATCCACCTGCCCTATCTCGTGAACGCCGAAACCATGCCGCCGCCCCTCTTTCGCCAGGAATTCCGCGTTGCCGGCCCGGCCGCTGCCGAAGTGGAAATCGTGCCCCACATACAGATCCCGCACGTTGAGCGGCAATAATATGTCAGCCACAAAATCGCGCGGATCCATTTTCGCCAGCCGAAGAGTGAACTCAATTACCAACACGGCATCAAGCCCCATCTCGTCCAACAGGGCGATCTTTTTTTCCAGCCGGGTGAGCGCCGTCTGGTTTTTTGCGGGATACAGCAGCGCCGAGGGGTGCGGATCGAACGTAATCAGCAACGAACCGCAGGGAGTTTCCGCATCCTTCTTAATGATGCGGGCGAGGATTTCGCGGTGGCCCTTGTGTACGCCGTCAAAATTCCCGATAGTCGCGGTATAGCATGGAAACGCCCCCGCAAGCTCCGCCACCGTCTTTGCCACTTTTATCTTCATGTTGTTGGAGTGTATCTTACCCTTAATTGGCTCCGCGCAAAAACACGCGGCTACAGCGCGACGCTAAGCGTTTTTTCACGCAGCACCAGCACCTTGCCGGGAGCCGCCCCTTTCGGTTTCTTCAAATATTTAACGTGGGTGTAGACCACCGTTCCCTTGCCGTCTTTCGCGCGCGACGAATATTTCACCGCCAGCCGCGCCGCCTCTTCGATGGTGCCACGCGGCACATCCGCGCCCCTTTTCACGCGCACCAACACGTGGCTGCCGGGAAAATCACGGATGTGGAACCAAAGGTCGTTCCCTTTCCCCATCTTAACCAGCTCATCGTTTTGGCGATCGTTGCGCCCCACAAACATATCGTAGCCGTCGGCGCTGACGAACTTACGGAATGTGGCCCCTTCGCTGTCTTTCGGCGCCGGTTTTTCCTTCTTCGATTTTTTGGCGGCGGGCATGCCGAGTTCTTCCAGCGTTTTTGCGCACCGCGCGCACGCTATCTGTTCCTCCAACATCGCTTCCTTTTCACGCGCCGACGCCAGCGCCTTTTCCAGCTTCGCCATGCCGGTGACGAACTTTTTGTATTTTTTGTAGAGTGCTTCAACGTTCTCTTTCGGCGAAAGTTCCGGCGACAGCGGAATTGTCACGGCCCCGCCGGTTGCCGGATCGGCGAGCGTGATGGCGGAAAGGCCGCGCTTCAGCTCGTGGTAGTAGGTGCGGCAGAGGCCGCCATACTCTTTGTACACCGCGAATCCCTTTAGCTTCTCGCGGTCGCGCTCCAGACCCCCGATGAGATTCTTGATTTTTTTCAGATCGGCGTTCGCGGTGGTTATGATAACGCGCCGCTCCAACTCCAGCCGGGCCAACTCACCCTTTTCCGCATAACGCGCTTCGATGGCGGCGCTGAGTGAACCTTCAACATGTACCGGATCCTCATCAAAACCGGCGGGGGGCGGAGGCGAAAATAGTTCGCCGGGACGGGGCGCATCGGCAAATCCCG
>JAHFEK010000009.1:0-17753 GCA_023248495.1 Nitrospinales bacterium | reverse complement strand
TTCCCAAAACCGTGCCATCCCCTTCGCACAACAAAAAGCCGCTCTGCCCGAATAGCCGGATCCATAGCTGCTTTTGTCCAACAAGGAGCGCGAAGAGTCTCTCCCCTTTTTCCTTGGCAAATCCAAAAAACCGTTCGCCGCATAAGTGCTTGCGGAGTTGTTGGGCGAACGGCGAGGGGGTTTCGTCCATCTTTTCATGAACGTTGGTCAGGTGGATGCGCCCCAGCCCCGGCGCGGTACTAACAAAAAGCCGACGCTTCGATTCCTGAAATGAAAAAACCAGCGACGCGGCATCCGGCTGGTATATTTTTTTCACGTGCCAGCCGTGCGCTTCGCCGAGAACCTCTTCCAGAAGCCCCGTCAATTCCGCACTGCTCACTGTCATACGCCCTATCCTACCCTAAATTACATTACCGCGCGGGCATTATAACCGCCCAATTAATAAGGCATTAATCATATACTTGACCAATTTACTAGGATTTGGTATCGTCATCCTTGGTTATTCAATTAAAAAAAGGGGGACAATCCATGAGCAAGATCGACAGCAGGCTGAAACCGGAATCGCTGGCGTTGCACGGAGGGCAGGAAGCCGACCCGGCGACCGGCTCGCGCGCGGTGCCGATTTATCAAACCACATCCTACCAATTCCGCGATTCGGATCATGCCGCGAACCTCTTCGCGCTGAAAGAATTCGGCAACATCTACACCCGCCTGATGAATCCCACCACCGACGTGCTGGAAAAACGGATAGCGGCAATGGACGGCGGCGTTGCGGGACTGGGCGTTGCCAGCGGGCAAAGCGCCATTACTTATTCCATTCTGAACATCGCGCAGGCGGGCGATGAAATTGTGAGCGCCGACAACCTCTACGGCGGCACCTACAACCTGTTCCACTACACGTTGCCGCGCCTTGGCGTGACGGTGCGTTTTGTGAAAAGCAACGATCTGGAAGGTTTTAAAAAAGCGATCAACGGCAAAACCAAAGCTGTCTACATCGAATCCCTGGGCAATCCGAAGCTGGATGTGCCGGATTTCGCGGCGGTATCAAAACTGGCGCACGATAACGGCCTGCCGCTCATCGTCGATAACACCGTCACCCCCTACCTCTTCCGTCCCATCGATCACGGCGCGGACATCGTGGTCTACAGCGCCACCAAGTTCATCGGCGGCCACGGCACCTCGATCGGCGGCCTTGTGGTGGACAGCGGCAAATTCGATTGGACCAACGGAAAATTCCCGCTCATCAACGGGCCGGAGCCGAGCTATCACGGCATCAACTTCGTCGAGGCGCTCAAGCCGATGGGCAACATCGCCTACATCATCAAAATGCGCGTTGGCCTGTTGCGCGACGTGGGCGCGGCAATGAGCCCGTTCAACGCCTTCCTCTTTTTACAGGGAATGGAAACCCTCCACCTGCGCATGCCGCGCCACAGCGAAAACGCGCTGGCCACCGCCCAGCACCTCGCCAAACATTCCGCCGTGGAATGGGTGAACTACCCCGGCCTCGCCAACAGCCCCGAAAACGCGCGCGCAAAAAAATATTTCCCCAAGGGAGCGGGAGCCATCCTCACCTTCGGCATCAAAGGGGGCCTCGCCGCCGGACGGAAGTTCGTCGATTCGCTGGAGCTGATCTCGCACCTGGCCAATGTGGGCGACGCGAAGAGCCTCGCCATCCAGCCCGCCACCACCACACACCAGCAGCTTAGCGCCGCAGAGCAAAAAGCCACGGGCGTCACGCCGGAAATGGTGCGCCTCTCCATCGGCATCGAGCATATAGACGATATTTTGGCGGATATTGACCAAGCGCTGGCCAAGGCAAAGGCGTAACGGAAAACGTATGGCAAGGATATACGATGACATAACGCAAACGATCGGCCGCACCCCCTTGGTGCGGATCGCGCGCATGGCGGCGGGGCTGCCCGCCACCATCGTGGTTAAACTGGAGAGCTTTAACCCGCTCTCCAGCGTGAAAGACCGCATCGGCGTGGCGATGATAGAAGCCGCGGAGCGCACCGGGAGACTGAAACCCGGATCGGTGATTGTGGAGCCGACCAGTGGCAACACCGGCATCGCCCTCGCTTTTGTGGCGGCGGCGAAGGGATACCGCCTGCTGCTCACCATGCCGGAGACCATGAGCCTGGAACGCCGCCATCTCATGAAAATATTTGGGGCGGAGCTGGTGCTCACCCCCGGCGCCGAGGGGATGAAAGGCGCAATAAGAAAGGCCGACGAACTGTCCGTGGAAATCCCCAACGCGGTTCTGCTGCAACAATTTAAAAATCCCGCCAACCCGGAAATCCACCGCATCACCACCGCCGAGGAAATCTGGAACGACACGGACGGAAAAGTGGACATCCTCGTATCCGCCGTCGGCACTGGCGGCACCATCACCGGCGTGGCCGAGGTTATCAAGAAACGCAAACCTTCCTTCAAAGCAATCGCGGTGGAACCGGAAACTTCCCCCGTCCTCTCCGGCGGCAACGCCGGCCCGCACAAAATTCAGGGCATCGGCGCCGGATTTGTGCCGGACACGCTGAACACAAAGATCATGGACGAGATCATCAAGGTGAAAGACGAAGTGGCGGGCGAAACGGCGCGCGTACTTGCCCGGCAGGAAGGTATTCTCGGTGGCATCTCCAGCGGCGCCGCGCTTTGGGCCGCGCTGGAAGTGGCGAAACGCCCCGAAAATAAGGACAAACTTATTGTGGTGGTATTGCCGGATACCGGCGAGCGCTATTTGAGCACTTGGCTTTTCAAAGACGACATATTGTAGACGCCATCCCGACAATGCCATCGCAACCAGCGCGGGTCATCATGTACACCGGCGCCATTACCGGCGCCACGGGCAAGGTAGGCCACTTCAACTTCGCCTTTCCACCGGATTCCATGCCGCTGGAATCGGGCGAACAGTTGGGGCCAATTTCCATCGCTTTCGAGACCTATGGCGAACTGAACGCCGCCAAATCAAACGCCATCCTTGTTTGCCACGGCTTTTCGGGCGATAGCCATGCCGCGGGCTATAAAGAGGGGGAAAAAGGGGCCGGCTGGTGGGATGGCATGATCGGGCCGGGCCGGGCCTTCGATACCGACAAGTATTACATCATATCCTCAAACTGCATCGGCAGTTGCGTGGGAAGCACCGGCCCCGCCAGCATCAACCCCATAAACGGCAAACCGTATGGACTGGATTTCCCGCTCATAACCATCCGTGACATGGTGGAGGCGCAACGCCATCTCATCGACGCGCTTGGCATCGGGAAGCTGCTCACGGTGGCGGGCGGCAGCATGGGGGGAATGCAGGCGCTGCAATGGCTGGCGGCCTACCCGGCACGCGTCCGCTCCGTCATTCCCATAGCCACGGCGGCCAAGCACTCGCCGCAGCAGATCGCCTTTAACGAGGTGGAGCGGCAAGCCATCATGGCCGACCCCGTGTGGAACAACGGCGCCTACTACGGCGGCGCGTTGCCGGAAAGCGGCCTCGGCCTCGCCCGCGCCATCGGCCACATCACGTTCATGAGCGATAAATCGATGGATGCGAAATTCGGCCGTGACCTGAAATCGGACAAGGAGCCGTTCAAGTTCACCCCCGAATTCCAGGTGGAGGGGTATCTGCGTTACCGCGGCAACGAATTCGTGAAACGGTTCGATGCCAACAGCTATCTCTACCTCACCAAGGCGATGGACTTCTTCGACTTGGCGCGCGATAAACCGTTGCATGAAGTTTTCCGGGGAAGCGGCGCGCGCGTCCTGCTTGTTTCATATACCTCCGATTGGCTCTACCCCTCGTACCACTCGCAAGCCATCGCCCGCGCCATGAAGGCGGCTGGCGTGGATGTCACCTATATCGAAGTGGAATCCGACTACGGCCACGACGCGTTCCTCGTGGAATTCGCCGAGCTGACCCGCCTCATCAAGCCGTTTCTGGAAAAAAGCATAAAGAACGCCGCCGATGCCCACTAACGACGAACTGCAACAGGAACTTGAGTTTGAGGTAATGGCGTCGATGGTGCGCGAAGGGAGCACCCTCATTGAAGTTGGCTGCTGGGAAGGCGACCTGCTGGAACTGCTGATAACAAAGCGAAATTGCCGCGGCTACGGCATTGAAGAAAACCACGAAGGCATTTACCAATGCGTGGAGAAAGGGCTTTCCGTGATGCACGACGCGTTGGAGACCGGCCTCAAGGACTATCCTGATAAGGCGTTCGACTACGTGGTGCTGGACAAAAGCTTCGCGCGCGTCATCGTGCCGGACAGGCTGATACACGAAAGCTTGCGCGTGGGAAAGCAGGTGATCGTGAATTGTTCAAACTTCGGTCACTGGCATGTGCGGACACAGGTGCTCTTCGGCGGTAAAACGCCGGTCACCGAATCGCTCCCCTACCAGTGGTACAATACGCCGAACATCCACTTCCTAAGCGTGATCGACTTTTTGGATTACTGCGCGAAAAACAAACTGAAAGTGGAACAATCGGTCTTTGTCTCCGGCCCCAAGCGGATAACGCTCTGGCCCAACCTCTTCGCCCAATCCGCCATCTTCCTCATCAGCGCGGAATAACGGCTTTCATTTGCCTCCTTAATAGGATGGTGGCATAATCAACCAATGCCAACGGTGATGCGGCATGGAGCCTACCGGTTTTTCTTTTTCAGTAATGAAAGAAATAAACCGGCCCATATTCATGTGCAAGCTGGCGATGGATATGCCAAGTTTTGGCTAAATCCTGTAACATTGGCCGATTCGTCGGATATTTCCGCGCCGCAGATAACTGAATTGCGAAAATTGGTGGAAAAGAACAAAACGCTTTTTACGGAGAAATGGAATGAGCACTTTCACCGGTAGTCTTAAAAAACCGCTGGCGGCTGAAGTAAGCTTCGATGCCTCCATGTTGCGGGTAAGGCTCACCGATGGGCGGGAACTGGCGGTGCCGCTGGAGTGGTTCCCGAAACTGCGCGACGCCACCAAGAAACAACGCGAGAACTATTCCTTCATCGGCAATGGCATCGGCATCCACTGGGAAGACCTCGACGAAGACATCTCCGTCAAAGCCCTCTTCTGACCCTCCGGTTTTATTCTTTCATCCTATTCATCAGTGATGGGGACGGGCGAGCTTGGTCATGTCCCACATCGGCAGGAAAATGGAGAGCGCGACAAACAACACGATGCAGCCGAGCAGCACAATAAGCGCCGGTTCGATGAGCGAAGAGAGCAACCGTATCTTGCGCTCAGCCTCGCGGTCGAAGTAATCGGCAACCTTCATCAGCATATCGTCCAACGCGCCGGAGCCTTCCCCCGCCGCTATCATTTGCACCGCAATCGGCGGGATGACCTTGTGCCGCCCAAGCGGTACCGCCAGACCGCCCCCTTCGCGGACGCTTGCCGCCACCTCGTCAAATATTCCCATAAGGAAAATGTTCCCCGCCGTCCGGCCCGCCACTTCGATGGCCTGCAACGCGGGAATGCCGGAGCGGATGAGGTTCGCCAGCGCCTGGCAGAACTGCCCCATTGTGAGTTTCAGAAAAATGTCGCCAAAAACAGGCGCTCGCAGAATAAATCCATGCCATCGGTAACGCCCCTCCTCCGTGCCGGTGTACCTCTTGAAGGCAAACGCCGCGGCGGCAACCAAAATCACCCCCACCAGCCAGTAATGTTGAAAACCGTAACTGACGGCGATGAGGATGCGCGTAGGGAGTGGCAACGCCAATTTTCCTTTCTCGAAAAACTCGGTGAAACGGGGAACCACAAAGATCATCAAAACCGTCACCGCGATGAACAACGCGCCAGTGACAATTTTGGGATAGCGCATGACTTCCGCGATCTGTTTTGCGGCGGCGTCTTGCCGCTCCAGCAGGTGCGTCAACCGGTTAAGCGATTCGTCCAGCGTGCCGGAGAGTTCCCCGGCCATCACCATATTCACGCATGTTTCGGAAAAAATTGCGGGATGTTGCGCCAGCGCCTCGTGCAGCGCCGCGCCATCCATCACCGATTTGCGCACCGCTTCCAACGCCCGCCTCAGCGCGCCGCTTTCGGCCTGCTCAATGAGTCCGGCGAGACAATCCACCAGCGGAATACCGGCGCGGAATAGCGTGCCAAGCTGGCTGGTAAAAAGAACCAGCTCTTCCAGCTTCACTTTATCAAATCGTTGCCGTAGCGCGGCGGGGGCTAAAAAGCCCCCTTCCCGCATCTCTTCAATAGTGGATGGAACCAGCCCCCGCCCGATGAGAAGCCGCGCGGCTGCTGGTTTGTTTTCAGCATCAACATCGCCGGCCTGTGGTTCGCCGCCGTGACTGCGCGCTTTATATGCGTAGCGGGGCATCAGAATTCCGCCGTGACACGGTTCACTTCCACGGTGGTGGTAATGCCCCGTTTAACTTTTTCCACGCCGTCGCGGCGCATGGTTTCCATGTCAAGTTGCCGTATGGCGTATTCCCGTAGCGCCGACGCGGATGCGCGGCCATTAACCAAAACGCGGGCGGCTTCATCCAGCACCAACGCCTCGAATATTCCGATCCGGCCGGAGTAGCCGCTCTTGCGGCACTCCATGCACCCCGCCCCCGCGCAACCGTTGCAGACACGCCGCACCAGCCGCTGGGCGATGGCCCCCACCAGCGCGGATGAAATCATATACGGCTCGATGCCGATGTCGGCGAGGCGCACCACCGCGCCTGATGCGTCGTTGGCGTGCAAAGTGGAAAGAACCAGATGGCCGGTCATCGCCGCCTGAATCGCGATTTCGGCGGTCTCGCGGTCGCGGATTTCACCGACCATAATCACATCCGGGTCTTGCCGCAGGATGGAGCGCATGGAGGAAGCAAACGTGAGTCCCGCCTTCGGGTTCACCTGCGCCTGGCGGACGCCGGGAACGCGATACTCCACCGGGTCTTCAACGGTGATGATGTGGCGCTCCACGGTATTGAGCAGGTTGAGCGCGGCATAGAGCGTGGTGGTCTTGCCGCTGCCGGTGGGGCCGGTGGCCACGATGATGCCGAACGGCGCGCGGAACATGCCAAGCGCCCGGTCAAGGGTCGCTCCGCTCAGGCCGGTGTCTTCCAGTTTCGTCAAGGTGGCGTCTTTACGCAGTATCCGCATCACTACGTTTTCACCGTGGATGGTGGGAAAGGCGCTCACGCGGCATTCGATCTGGCATCCATCGTGTTCCATCTGGAAGCGTCCGTCCTGTGGCAGGCGCGATTCGGCGATGTCCATCCGTCCCAACACCTTTGCGCGGCTGATGAGCGCCGCCTGCAACGCCTTTGGCACAGGAGCGTTGGCGAAAAGTACGCCGTCGATGCGAGTGCGGATTTTTACATCCTCCTCGTCCGGCTCGATATGGATGTCGCTGGCGCGATCCCGCGCCGCCTGCCGCACGATGGTCTCCAGCAATTTTGCCACCGGCGCCGTCTCCCGCGAAACCGCCGCCAGATACGGAACGGCGGCCCCCTCACGCACTTCGTCGGCGCCCTGTACGCTGCGCAACGCTTCGTGAATGGAACTGGTGACGCCGTAATGCCGGGTGATGGCGGCGGCGATTTGATGCTCGCGCGCGATGGATATCTTTACATCAGCCTCCAGCTTTATCACGATTTCATCGATGGCGAAGATATTAAGCGGGTCGGCCATCGCGATATGCACAAGGTCGCCCACACGGCCCAAAGGAAGCAGCGCGTATTTGCGGGCCGTTGCCTCCGGAATTTTTTTGAGGATGTCGAAGTCCGGTTCCACCGCGTCAAGATCGACCAGCTCGATCCGTAGTTGGCTGGCGAGCGTTAGAAGAATCGCCTCTTCGGTGAGTATCCGCAGATCGATAATGGCTTCGCCCAGCTTTTTCCGGGTGTGCCGCTGCCGATCCAAGGCCAAGGTGAGCTGGTCGGGGGAAAGCACCCCCGCCGCGACCAGCAGGTCGCCCAACTTGCGTTTCTCCCTTACGGCCATCCGTCTACGCCCCTCCCCCGGGCGTTCAGAACTATTGCGGTGGCTAAATATGGAACTATTTACCGAATGTCAATATACAGTGAAACAGGCGGCGTGGCAAACGGCGGTTGTTTTTTGCGGGTTTAGGGAAGCTTCTTCACGCACTCGAATATCTTCACCACGTCGAGATAGACGTTGAACTGGCGCTCAATGGTAAACCCCGCTTGTTGAACGGTCTCGCCCGTCCGGCGGTTCATATCCGGCCCGAAAAAGCTGGAGAACGGCGTCATCACATCCATGAAAAATCCAAGCAGCGGATTGCCAGCCCGCACATGTTCGAACATCAACAGCCGCCCGCCGGGTCTGAGAACCCGGTGAAGCTCGCGCAACCCTTGCAACGGGTCGGGAACCGAGCAAAAGGTGCAGGCGGTAACGACGCTATCGAACGACGCATCGCGGAATGAAAGCCGTTGCATATCCCCCCTCACCAGCCGGAGCGCGCCGCGATATTCTTTTGCGCGGGGTTTTGCATACCCAAGCATCACGGGGGAAAAATCGACAGCGGAAACTCTCAATCCTTCTGGAAGGTGCTGAAAATCAAGGCCGGTGCCAGCCGCAACCAGCAGCGTTTCTCCCCGCGCTTTGCCAAATAGTTCGCGCTTGAGGTGGCCGTAACGACGCTCCACCCCCACCCCCACCGATTCCAAACCGGCGGCGGCGCGGTTCCACTTGGCAATATGCCGTTTAATCACAGCGCCCCACGCCCCGCAGGCGGCGGTCATAGAGGTGGAAGACGAATTGCAGCAGGAGGCCAAGCAAGAGTCCGCCCAACACGGCGTGCAGCGGGCTATGCCCCATCGCGCTGGCCATGCCGCCGATCATTCCGCCCCACATTCCCGCGAACATGCCGGGAAACATAAGGGTGAAACCGCCCAGAACCGGGGCGGCAAAGTTCAAAACCAGCGCGAACACCGCCATGCCGAGAGCCATGCCGAGCAGCATGGCGGGAAACATCCCCCAACCGCGCGGGGTGACGAGGGCCGCCAGCGCCCCACCCCCGCCGCAGACCGCGGCGGCGGCATAATCAAGCAAGAGATAACGCAATGAGCTTACCGAGGACGGCATCGTCTTCACCCTATTTTCATGTTACGGAAACCCGCGGCATGGAACGGTAAAAAGACAACTTACGCCTTGGGTTTTTCCCGTTCCTTCTCTTTCTCTTTTACTTCCGGCTTGTCTTTTTCCGGCCTTACCCCGCGCCTGCGCAAGGCATCCTTGATGATAAACGATTCGTCTATCGGATGAAAGAAATCAGCCGTTTCCTGTAGCGTAGCTGAAGTGGTTTCCGGATAACTCCAGACCTCGGTCTTGCACCCGCGCGATTTCACGTACCACAACAGCGGCATGTAATCCTTATCCCCCCCCACGATCACGATAACGTCCATTTTATCGGCCAGCGTTACGGCGTCGATGGTAAGGAACGAGTCGGCGTTTTTCAACGGGCGCTTGATTTCGCCCCCCTGGTCGTACCAGAACTTTTTAAAGTCTTCGCTGATCTCTTTATGTTGCGGCTTGTAGTAGATGATCCGGATCACCCGGCGGCCGCTGCCAATGGCCTGAATCAACTTCTTGTAGTCGGTGCGCCCCTTATAGACGTTGAGGCCGGACATCTCGACGTTTTCCGCGTCGACAAATATCCCGACCGTCTGATGCTCCAGGATTTTGCGATCATAGTGCCTGATGGTGGTTTTCTTGTTTTCCATAATGTGGAAATCTTAGCATGCCAGAAGAGGGAGACGTAAAAAAAAGGATTCAGCAAATTCGACAACGTTTTTTGTAGGTTGACTTTGGATGACAAAACTTCAACGTACCGCATATTGCATTGTTATTACACGCATTGACGTATAACGGAAAAACGGCATTGCTTTTGCTTTCTTTGAATGTTGAGAATATTTATCCCATAAAAGGCGACAGGAGATATGGGGCGGGCCAAGCGAATGCGTGTTACGCCTTCATTAAAGAGCGTATTCGCCGACGCCGTGATGTTCAGGAACCCTGGTTACCCCCATTGCTCCCAGAACATCACGCCCCTTACCTCCAGCCGTCTTGCCGCGCCGGCTTACACCTTTCGATAGCCTCCAGAGCCGTTCTTCACCAGCTTGGTGAATCCCTTTTCCTTCAGGTTGCTGTCGGCGAAGATATTGGCCTTGCCGGTGAACGTGGAGAGTATCCGCTCCACCGGCTGGCCGCAGAGGGGACAATCGGCGATCGTGTCATCTTTGATGGCGGCGAACACTTCAAAAGGGTCTTTGCATTTGTTCGGTTTTTGTTTGTGCCTGTATTCATAGATGGGCATAATCCGTCGCCTCAAAATATATTTAAATTATTTTCCCACGGGTATCAAGTTTTATCCGCTCATGCCGATAAAGATTACGGGAAGCTCCATGGATAGGAGTATAGGAGAACACGATGCAGATTAACATGTCGAAAATGGGTTCAGGAGTTCCAGCTATCTTTGATGGCAGCCCGATAAAGGTGCCGCCCGTATCGGGCAAGCTGGCAATGATGGGGGGGAACATCGAGAAATCGGGAAGCAGCACCAAGAAAGTGGTAGCGCAGGGTAACCAGAAACTTGAAAGATTTGCCACCTCGCCCAAGGGTGGCGGCGTGAATGTCAAGGCCTGATAGTCCCCACTCAACAGGCTTTGAATTGTGTTGGGCCGGCTTTCCGCGGCCCAACCTTTTTTTCCCGCCATACCCCTTATACCCTGTGCGGTGATTGCCGATAATATGAACATGAGCAGACATTGTTCGATGAAAAACCAACGGATGCTGGCCGAAGCCTTCAAAAGCCTCGACGGAGAAATGGACGAGCTTTACCGGATGGCCTCACAGATTTTCCGGCCGCGCCACACCTCCCCCTTGGGATGGCTGCTTGATATTTTGCGCTCCCCATTCCGCCGGTAATCCGCATCTTAATGTTACACAATTACCTGCTTTAAGCGTTTTGCGTTTTTTCCTTCTTTCATTTTCTCCAAGAACTCCAGCGGCGCCAAAAGCGCCAACAGCCCCAAAACCTCCCAATGAGCCTCATGCGCCATTTCCACCAAATTGGTCAGCCGCTCTTGAACCGGACGTGGAGAATGGGGGTGGTACGATCCGGCAAATCCCTATTTCTTGGTGAAGATCAGCGGACAGACGGGGATGGTCAATGTCTTGCCATCGGAGGAAAGTGTGTAGGCCACTCCGGCAAGAAAATCCTTCGTGAAGCACGGGGAAGTTTTTATTGCCACCGTGGTAGTGGTGATCGTAGTGGCGCTGGCGATAAATGTTCCGGCGTCCGCCCCGCCCTCGTCGGTGACAATAGAGTACGTGCCGCTGCTGGTGAAGGTCAGCGTGAACTTGGTTTTGTAACACGCATCGGTGGCGGCAAGGCAGTTGTTGGTGGAATTCACCCCCAGCCATTCGCCAACCAATTTCGATTCAGGCGTAGCCGGGGCGGTGCCGGTACCGGTACCGGTGCCAGTGGCGGTGGATGTGGGGGTGGTGGTATTGGGAGAGCCGCAGGCAAAGAAGCCTACGAGAAAAGAACCGGCAAGTATGATCAGCATCCCCGCCGCGCGCGTCCAAACATTTTTCATGTTGTACCAATATAACCGCAATTAAACGATAGTGGGCCGAATAGCCGTTGCCAATGATGAGTAGTTTACCACGAGCGCCCACGCTGAGGTTATCCTACAATGATTCCCGGCAAGCGCAAGCTGTTTTGTAGTGGTGAAAAGATGAAGTCCTCCCCCGTTTGCTTTCGCTTGGGGAGAGGCTAAGGTTGCCGTGCGGCGCAGTTCACCATTTTATTTTCCCTTTGACGAATACCATACACTCTTCCGCCTTTTTCACGGCCGATTGAGCTTCGTCAAGCAGGATTTCACGCCAGTCGTCCGGGTATCTTTCAACGATTGCATATCGCGTCAACCCTTTTAGGGTTTCCCGGAAACCTTCAAAAGAGGCGTCCTTCTCAACACACGCATTGATGAGCTTTACAATGTCGTGGGTTTTCTCCACTTCGTAATCCATAAAAACCAAAAATGCTTTAAGAGCTTTTTCCGCGACTTGTTGAGCATGGAAACACGCGGTATCCGTTATTCGAGGTTCATACTTCAAGGCGCGGGTTGCCGTTTCAAGGTCATTCTCGGCCTTGATAAACCACCGCTCTATTGAAATTCGCTTTTTCTCATCCATAACAGACAATCCCCCGTTCCGAAACTTCGCGGGCAAGGGTATTAGCCACCCCTTTGAAAGATTCAATATCCTCCGGCCTCATCACTATCACGTCCATTGAGAAATCGCGGTAGAGAAATAAATCCTCAATTTCCAGTTCCACTTCACGCTTGGACTTGGGGCCGGAATAGACCACGACCAAATCAACATCGCTTTCAGGCGTGGCCGTGCCCTTGGCGCGGGAACCGAACAAAATTATTTTATCCGGGCGTATCGCCTCCGCTATTTTTCGCGTGATTTTTTCTACCAGGGCATCCATGCTTTAAACTATATGTAAAAAGCGGACAGTCCGCAAGACAGTTCCGTCTTTTGACACAAGCATCACTAGCGGGTGGGGTAAAATAATATAAATAACTTGACCTACCTTTCCATATCGCATAGTATTTGCCTTATAGGGGAAATCGCCAAACAAGTGGCCACAATGGGGGGGGGATATTCATGATCTTCAATCTTCTCGATGAAAAGTGGATTCCGGTTTTATGGAATAACGGAACGGTAAGCCGTGTGGGCATTCGTGGTGCTCTGACACAAGCACATCGAATTCGGCAAATAGCGGCAAGCAACCCAATGGATCGGGTGGCGATAATCCGTTTTCTGCTGGCGTTGCTCTATTGGTGCAAAGGAAACCCGCCAACAGATAAAGTCACCTCCTCTAGCGAATCATTCTCGGTGGAATGGTTCTCGAAACTCGATAACAACAAAGATTGCTTCAACCTTCTGGGTGAAGGGAAGAGATTCTATCAATGCCATGCGGTTGAGCCTATCAGTGATAAAGACAAGAATCACGAAATCATCCCACTTATCCAAGAAATACCAAACGGGGATGACAAGTGGCACTTCCGGCACTCGACTGACAAAGTAAATGGCCTATGTAGGGCATGTTGTGCTCATGGTTTATTGCGATTGCCGATATTCACTTCCGGGGAAGGCCGAGGTTGGCATCAAGGCATTAACGGCACACCTCCTATTTATATCATGCCAATGGGTACGACATTACTTGAGACACTTGTTTTAAATTGGAAGGCCGTTGAAGACATTGGTGAGCCTGTATGGGTGCAGCCGGTGATTCAAATGGGGAATATCCCTTTCCTCACTGGCATGACGCTCTTAGCGAGGCGCGTTTGGCTACATGACCCGATAGAAGTTGCCACTTGTATTGCCTGTGGTTCAAGACGGACTCCTATTATCAAAACTTGCGAATATCAGAGTTCCGGCCCTTCAAGAAACAATCATTGGAATGATCCGCATGTTCTTTATTTCATGACAAAAAAGAATGACCGGGCATCCGTTAGGGCCGATGACCTGACAGTCGCGGGAAAATTCAGAATGGATCGACCTTGGAGTCGCCTGCTCTCCCATGTCGCTAAAAAAGGCAACTCCACATCAAACGGTAAATCAGCACCGCTTTTTATTATTGGATTCGCTACCGACAAAGCAAAAAATGTTGATGTGTGGGAAAGAACGATCCTAAACCTGCCGGAAAATCTCACCGAAGAAATCGATACCGCCTGTCAGCAATGGGGGCAGGCTGGCCAACAATTGGAAAAGAAAATTGGGAGAGCGGAACAGGAGGGGAAAGCCACCATCGCATCCATCCGCCCCCATGTCGAAACGATAGTTTCAGCAAAGGCAGGCGAACTGCTTGCCGGGGGGGGAGCCGCGTGGGAAAAGGCGGCGGAAGAATATCGGCCAATGATGGAGGTGATCGCCAATTCGCTTTCACCCGGTTTCACCACGGCGGCGCTTAAGCGGCGAAGAGATATCGCCAATACATTGCCGGATATGAAGCCAAAATCAGAACCGGTAAAAAAGCCGGCGAAGAAAAAGGGAGAATCAAAATGACACCCACGGAACAATTCATTGCCACACTGGAAAAACTAAAAGCCGGCGACCTTGGTCTTTTGCGCACCCATGCGGGACAAGGGCTTGATGAATCGCTGGAAGGGTTCGATCTGTTCACCGGCCTCTGGTGGCCGTTGCGGCAAAAGAGCCAATGGGCGCCACGACGCGAGGTGGCGTGGCTGATCGCAAAACTTTACGCCGTTTGCCCAATACCACAATCAAAGGACGATACTTTAGCCCGTCAATTAGGGCGCGACCAACCGCCTGAAAAAAAGGCAAAAGAACGTTTTCAACAAAAATTTGACGGGATGTTGCTTTTGCCGCTGGACAAAATTGAACCTGCATTACAGCAGGCTATCCGATGTATCGCCGACAACAAGAAGCTTGATTGGGTGAGCCTGACGAATGATCTTTCATTGTGGGAACGCGAAAACACTCGCTTAAAGTGGGCGGAACAGTTTTTAGGAATAATCGAAAGGGGGCATTCATGTTGATAGAGATTCACGCCATCCAAAACCATAGCCCGGCCAATCTTAACCGGGACGATCTGGGCGCGCCGAAGACCTGCTATTTTGGCGGTTCTTTGCGTTCACGCATATCCAGCCAATGCCTCAAACGTAGCATCCGCATGAGCGATGAATTTAAGCTTTTGCTGGGTAGTCGCCGCACTCGAAGGCTGGCGCTAGAACTGGCAGGTGGCGATGAGGCGTCTGAACAATTTACCAAAGCGGTAAATATTCTTAGGATTTGTGGCATCGCTCCCAAAGAACAAAAGAAAAAAAAGGGGGACGACGAGAACGATACCGAAAAGGATGAAGACAAAAGCGCTGGCCTTGTTTTTGTAAGTCAAGAAGCAATTACAGGAATGAAACAACTGCTTGAGAATGGCAAAAATAAAAAGGACGCGGACTTGGCTATGGAATTTGCAAAACTCATTGCCGAGAAGACATTTGCCCCTGATATGGCCCTTTGTGGCAGAATGCTTGAACCTAAAAAGCCCTCAAAGGGAAAGAAAGATAAGGCGGAGCCGGAAGAAGAAAAGGATAATAAAGCCAACGATCCATGGAAAGGGCTTGACCTTACAGTTGAAGCGGCCCTCCAGGTCGCCCACGTAATCTCCACCCACGAAGCCCGCCCGGAAGTGGATTACTACACGGCCGCCGATGATGTCCCCGGCAAAGATGCGGGTGCGGGATTTGTTGGTGAGGCGATGTTCTCTTCGGCCTGTTTCTACAAATACTTCTCCATTAACTGGGAAACGCTGGTTGCTAACCTGAAGGGGAACGAAAAACTGGCAGCCCATACGGTCGGCGCGTTCATTCGCGGCGCGGCGCTGGCGAACCCCACTGGAAAGCAGAACAGTTCCGCCGCGCATAATCGCCCCGACGGCATACTGATAGAGATAAAAGATTCCCCGGTCAGCTACGCAAACGCATTCGCCAACCCCGTGCCCAGCAAAGGGGAGCGCGGCATGGTGGAACAAAGCATCGCGCAATTGAGCCAGTATGTTAACGATATGGATGCCGGATACGGCAAACCGAAAGAACGCCTCTGGTTCTCGCCCAACCTCCGGCACAAGTTGACCTTCTTGGAGGAGAAAAAGGAAATGTTGCTCACGAAAAACAATTTCAAATCCCTTGATGATGAATTGGTTCCTGCGCTGATAAAAGCCGTCGGCTACGATTGGAAGGAGGTTCAAAAATCCATCGTCAACCCAGAGGTGGCATAATGAACGCCAACACCCTTTTTCTCCGCCTTGAAGGGCCTATGCAGGCATGGGGCGATCAGGAATCGAAATTCGTGGTGCGGCGCACAGGCGAAGCCCCGACCAAATCTGGGGTAATCGGCCTGCTCTGCGCGGCACTCGGTATCGAACGGAAGAACGCCGCCGATGAATGGCTGCCAAAACTTTCCGGCTTGCGGATGGGGGTTCGCATCGATGCGCCGGGCATCCGTTGGTGGGATTATCACACCGTGGGCGCTGGAATGCAGATGCGGATAGCCGAAGGCGAGGGAAAAAGCAAACCGGGAGCAATGTTAACCCGGCGCGAATATTTGTGCGATGCCAGTTTCCTTGTGGCCCTTCAAGGTGATCCGCAGCTTATCGCTGAATTGGATGCCGCGCTGAAAAAACCCAAGTGGACGCTCTATCTGGGAAGAAAGTGCTGCCCTCCTTCCCGTCCTATCCATGAACATCCCGCAAGGGATTTTTCCGATTTGCTTTCTGCGGTTGGTTCCATTCCGTGGCGAAAAAGGCTGAAGGAAGACACGCCTCCTCAAGCTATGAATTGCCTTCTTGAATGGGAACCAACCTCCGGTCAGCCAGAAGCCCCCGCCAATGCGCTGGTTTGGTACGACGTACCTTTGACATTTGAGCCGCCGGCACATCAGCCACGCTTCGTCATCCGTAAAACGCTGAAAGTTGGGGCAGATGGTAATGTGCAGATAGCGGATAAACCAACCCACACCCCTCCACCTCCCCGCCCAAGGGCCGACTATTCCAACACCGAATACAAAAAGGCCCGGTTGAAACGTCTTGAGCACGACCATCATCTCTGCGTATTCTGCAAATCTCCCGGAACAACCGTTCAGCACATCACCTATCGCCACGCGGGCGGAGATGAGAAGCAAGAAGACTTGCGCGCCCTCTGCCGCCTTTGTCACGACGCGGTTACCATGATCGAGTACGGAATGGGCATGGGGCTGGATCGCATCAATCCGGAAGAACCACGCTGGCGCGACCAAATCATCAAGAAACGTCAGGAAATAATCGACTTCCGCTCGCTAGAAACCCGCCGCCGCAAACTTGCCGCTGGGGAGGTGGAATGATGTACCTGTCGAATTTGATGATCGATATTGGAAACGACCCCGATAAGCCGCGCCCCGGCAGGCTGTGGCTGCGCGATCTTTACCGGGTGCATCAGCGGCTCTGTATGGCGTTCCCATCGGCGTCACGCAAGGAAAATGACCCCGATTTTCTCCAGCCCTATGACCCAAAAAACTTTCGCTCCGGAGAAGTGCAACAGCCGCAACACGTTCATAACAAGCGACAGACGGACGCGGGATTTCTGTTCCGCATCGATCCAATGGGTGCTGGCCGGGTGATGATACTTGTTCAATCCGCCATCAAACCCGATTGGGATTACGCCTTTCACAACGCCCGCCATTTTCTGGCGGCTTCGCCGGAATGGAAGATGTTCGATCCGAGACAATTTAATGCCGGGCAGGTGCTTCGGTTCCGCCTGCTTGCAAACCCCACAAAGAAGACCGGCTCGCTGAAAAAGGAAGAACGACAAGCCCTTTCTAAAGATGAACTCAAGACAAAGGAAGGGCGGCATGGAAAAAGGGTTTTCGTGGAAGATAAAGACCTCGCCGCTTGGCTTACAAAGCGGGCGGAAGGGGCGGGATTTTCCTTCAACGAAGAATCAACCGATATTAGGCCGGGATTTATCTATGCGACTCTAAGCGATTCAGGACAACGCCTCCGCTCGGCGTTGTATGAAGGCGCGCTTGAAATTACCGATGTCGAAAAGTTCCATGCCGCGTTCATCGGCGGCATTGGCTCCGCAAAGGCCTTTGGGTTCGGCCTGCTTTCCGTGATGCCGATTCGATCATCAATTGCACCGGGGACTGAATGAAAAATCAGGATTTGCATATCCTGCCAAAATTCCGCGATGGGTGGAGTTACCTTTATGTGGAGCACTGCCGTATCGATCAGGAAGCGAAG
>JAHFEK010000052.1 GCA_023248495.1 Nitrospinales bacterium | reverse complement strand
AAGGGGCGATGGTTCCTTTCCCGTCGTTTACCACTTGTACTGGCTTCACGCTGACGCGCCCATACCCGCGGCTGACGATGGCTGGTTTTTCCAGCATCGACGCCAGCATGATAGCCACCGGCGTTTTGCCGGTGCCGCCGACGGTGAGGTTACCGATGCTGATGACGCGCACCCCGTCGACTTTTTCAGAGGGGAGCAAACCCGCGCCATACAACGCCAACCGCGCGCGCACGCCCGCGCCATAGAGCCACGATAGCGGCGTGAAGAGCGCCCCCGCGATGCCGCGGTCCGTCGGCTCGATGCGGCTCATTCTTCTTCCTCCATGCCGAGGTATTGGCGCACGGCGGGGGATACATAAATGGTTTCCAGGTTTTCGTCCCTCAGCGTGTCGGCCATTATCACCGCCTCCGTTTTGGGCGGCAGCCGCTTGTCCAGTATCAGCACGCGCCGCCCCTCCACTTCGCACAGGCCGCTGCGGATATTGTGTTCGTCGTCCGCGAGGTTGCGGCGTTCGATTTCTATGCCGCAATGCGCGAGGGTTTCTTCCAGCGCGGCGCGGAGTGTTTCGGCGTCCATACCGTACGATTCTACCCCGGATTATTCATGGGTGGCACGGGCAATCCTGCCGTGCGCGGCGGGGGGCGTTGGCAGGTGCCCAATTTATTAGGTACATCGGCCCGCAGGGACGGGAGACTTGGCGCTCCGCGCCAACGTACACAATAAATTATGTACCCGCCAAAAAACGGGATGCGCTATTTCTTCAGTGAAGTGAAGCGGGCGAAGACTTCATCTTTGGTGAAGACCGATTCTACTTTCAGCCCCTCGGATTCCAGCCGTTCGCGTCCCCCCTCCTGCCGGTCGACGAGGGCGATGACGGCGAGAATGGTCAGGCCGAATGCGCGCGCGCTCTTGATCGCCTCCAGCGCGGAGCCGCCGGTGGTGATAACGTCTTCGAGGATGATCACGCGGTCGCCTTTTTTCAGGTCGCCTTCGATGGGGCTTTTGGTGCCGTGCTCCTTCACCAGCTTGCGCACGACGAATGCCTTCATCGGCTTGCCGCGGCGGTAGCTTTCGCCCGCGGTGGCCACCGCTATCGGATCGGCCCCCAGCGTGAGCCCGCCCACCGCGTCGGGCCCGTATTTTTCGGCCAGCGCGAAGAATGCTTTGCCCACGAGGTCGATGCCCTCCGGGTCGTAGGTGGTTTTTTTGCAGTTGACGTAAAAGCTGCTCATCGCGCCGCTCGCCAGCTTGAACGTCGGCTCCGGCGAGTAGAGGAACGATTTTTGGGTGAGGAGCGTCAGCAGGCGGTCACGCGGATCGGTCATGGGTCAGCCCTTTATAGGATTTGCTTTTAACGATGCTTCCATCGCGTTCACCAGCTCGGTGATCCGCGCGGTTTTGATTTTCAAGGAGGCGCGGTTCACCACCAGCCGGGCGGTTATCGGCATGATCGTTTCCACCTCCACCAGCCCGTTGGCCCGCAGCGTGTCGCCGGTGGATACGAGGTCGACGATCCGCTCGGCCAGGCCGACCAGCGGCGCGATCTCGATGCTGCCGTAGAGCTTTATCATCTCCACGTGGATGCCCTTGTTCTGGAAATGGCGTTGCGCGATGTTCACGAATTTCGTCGCCACGCGGATGGTGGTCCAGCGGCTGGGATCGTCGTTTTCCTTCAGCGATTTCGGCTCGGCGACGACGAGGCGGCAGTAACCGAAGCCCAAGTCGAGCATTTCGTAGATCGGCTTGTCTTGCTCTTCGAGTTGGTCCTTGCCGCTAACGCCGATGTCGGCCGCGCCGTTTTCCACGTAGACCGGGATGTCGGTGTCGCGCACCGTGATGGCGCGCGCGCCCGATTTGGGGTCTTCAAAGATGAGGCGGCGGTCGTCGTTCAATGCGGCGGTGAAATCGACTCCGACGCGCTTGAAGATTTCGATGGTCGGCTTCATATTCCGCCCGCGCGGAAGGGCTACGGTGATTTTCTGATCTGTCATAGAAGGCAAGATACCACTTGCGCCCCACACAGGGCAAATGGTCTTGCCGCGCTTCCCCCGGTGGGGTAAACTTACGCACTTATGGATTATAAAGACACGCTTAATCTTCCCACGACCGATTTTCCCATGAAGGCCGGGTTGCAGACCATGGAGCCGGACATGCTGCTTAGATGGAGCGGCCTCTACAAAAAGATTCGCGAGGCCCGCAAAGGGGCGCCCAAATACATCCTGCACGACGGCCCCCCGTACGCCAACGGCGACATCCACATGGGGCACGCGCTGAACAAAATCCTGAAGGACATCATCGTCAAGGTGAAGACCATGCAGGGATTCGACGCGCCGTACGTGCCGGGGTGGGATTGCCACGGGCTGCCCATCGAGCACCAGGTGGACAAAAAGCTGGGCAAAAAGAAAAACGAGATCACCCGCGCCGAAAGGCGGAAGCTATGCCGCGAATACGCCGCCGGGTTCATCGGCCGCCAGCGCGAATCGTTCAAGCGGCTTGGCATCCTGGGCGACTGGGAAGACCCGTACCTCACGATGGATTACCGCTACGAGGCCGATACGGTGCGCGAACTGGCGAAGTTCATGAATAACGGTGCGCTTTATCAGGGGCTGAAACCGGTTCACTGGTGCACCTCCTGCCAAACGGCGTTGGCCGAAGCTGAAGTGGAATACGCCGATCATGTCAGCCCCTCCGTGTTTGTCCGCTTCGTGCTGGAAGAGGGCGAAGCGGCGAAGCTTGGCTTGAAAGGCGAAGCGGCGGTTGTCATCTGGACCACCACGCCGTGGACGATTCCCGCCAACCGCGCGGTCTGCCTCCACCCCGCCTTCGATTACTCCGCCATCGCTTACAACGGCGGCACGCTGTTGATGGCGACCGAACTGGTGGGCAAGGTCGCCCCTGTTATCGGCGTGACCGAGATAGAAGAAGTAAAACGTTTCAAAGGGAGCGAACTGGAGGGGATCAAGACGAAGCACCCGATTTACGGCCACACCTCGCCGGTTATTGTGGGGATGCACGTTACGCTTGATGCCGGCACCGGCGCGGTGCACACCGCCCCCGGCCACGGGCAGGAGGACTACGCCATCGGCCAGAAGTACGGCCTGGAAGTTTTCAACCCGGTGCGGGACAACGGCCTGTTCAAGGACGACCTCCCCATTTTCGCCGGCCGCCGCGTGCCGCAGGTGAATCCGGACGTGATAGAGGAACTGAAGGTGCGCGGCATGTTGCTGTTCACCGAGAACATCAATCACTCGTATCCGCACTGCTGGCGTTGCAAACATCCGGTGATCTTCCGCGCCACCGCGCAGTGGTTTATCGGCATGGAGCAGAACGGTCTGCGCGAAAAGGCGCTGGCCGAGATCAATCGCGTGGAATGGGTGCCGAAGTGGGGTAAGGAGCGCATTTACGGCATGGTGCAAAACCGCCCCGACTGGTGCATCAGCCGCCAGCGCGCGTGGGGCGTGCCGATCACCGCGCTTAAATGCCAGAAGTGTGATGAGCCGCTTATCGACGGCGATATTGCGCTCCGCGTGGCGGACGAAATGGAGAAACACGGCGCGGACATTTGGTTTGAAAAAGACGCGGCGCATTGGGCTGGCGGGAAGATATGCAAGAAGTGTTTCGCCTCCGAGTGGAAAAAAGAAGAGGACATCCTCGATGTCTGGTTCGATTCGGGCGTCAGCCAGGCGGCCGTGCTGCGCCGCTGGCCCGATCTGCAATGGCCGGGCGATATGTACCTTGAGGGGAGCGATCAGCACCGAGGCTGGTTTCAAAGCTCGCTCCTTGCCTCAGTCGGCACCACAGGCAAAGCGCCCTACAGCGCCGTGCTCACCCACGGCTACGTGGTGGATTCAAAGGGACGCGCGATGTCGAAATCGGTCGGCAACGTCATCGCCCCCGAAGACGTGGTGAAAAACCACGGCGCGGAAATCGTGCGGTTGTGGGTTTCCAGCGAAAACTACATGGAGGAGATGCGCATCTCCGATGAAATCCTCAAGCGTCTGTCGGAGGCGTACCGCAAGATACGCAACACCTTCCGCTTCATGCTTGGCAATCTCTCCGATTTTGATCCGGCGAAAGACCGTGTGCCGTTCGCCGAATTGCCGGAGATCGACCGCTATATTCTCGACCGCGCCGCCACGTTGCAAAAAACCGTGCTGGCCGCCTTTGATCGGTATGAGTACCACGTCTTTTACCACGCCATGCACAATTTCTGCGTGGTCGATCTCTCGGCCTTCTACCTCGATATCGTGAAAGACCGCGCGTACACATTCCCGCCACGTTCGAAAGGACGCCGCGCCGCGCAGACCGCGATATACGATCTGACGCAGGTGATGCTCCGTCTGATGGCGCCGGTTCTCAGTTTCACCGCCGACGAAATCTGGGCCGCCCTCCCGGGCGTATCCGCCACCGGCAGTATCCACGTCCAGACGTTTTTTAACGTGGACGGTTTGGCAATCTCCCCGGAGATGCGTGCCAAGTGGGATCGGCTGTGGGAAATCCGCAAGGGGGCGCTCAAGGTTTTGGAGGACAAACGCCGCGACAAGATCATCGGCCACTCGCTCGATGCGAAGTTGGAGGTTTTGGCGACAGGAGAAGATTTGGCGCTCTTAAAAGAGTATGAAGCCGAATTACCCTCCATTTTCATCGTTTCGCAGGTTACGGTGAAGGCGAAAGAGGGCGGCGAGATGGATATTTCAGTGGTCGCGCCTGATGGGAAAAAATGCGAACGCTGCTGGAATACTTCATCCGATGTCGGTAACAGTTCCGCGCATCCCACGGTCTGCGGCCGTTGCGCCACGCATCTCGCCGAAATGGCCCTATAGATGGCAAATGAAAACCTTTATTGTCATTCCCGCGAAGGCGGGAATCCAGACTCTCCTCCCTTTAGCAAAGGGAGGCAGGGAGGGATTTTTAAAGAATCCCCCTCCCGCTACAGCGGGTTTCCGCGGCGGTGTGTACGCGGCTGGCTTCGCGATGCTCCGCTGCCGCATTTCTATTCCGCCGCTCCCTCAATCCCCCTTTTCCCCTTGAAGAGGATACCCGGCGCGGCTTGTAAACCCGTTCCGCGTCTCCCTTTCCAAAGGGGGAAATAAATGAACCGACTCAGCAAATTTTTTCCGCTGGCGGCGGGGGCGCTCATCATCGTGGTGCTGGACCAACTGACAAAATCGCTGGTGAACGAGCATGTGGAGCTTTACCGCTCCATCCCCGTGACCGGCTTTTTCAATATCACCCACATCCAAAATCCCGGCGCGGCGTTTGGTTTTATGTCGGGCATGTCGGCCAAGTGGGTCGGCGCATTCTTCATTGCGCTGACCATTTTTGCGTCCGCCGTGCTGGTCTATCTTTACCAAGAGGCCGAAAAGGAAGGTCCCGCGCTGCGCGTGGCGCTGACGCTGATATTAGGCGGAGCCTTGGGAAATCTTATCGACCGCGTCACCATCGGCACCGTGACCGACTTTTTGGATTTTTATATCGGCGGCTTTCACTGGTGGGCGTTCAACGTGGCCGATAGCTGCATCACCATCGGCGCGATAACAGCCATCGCCGCCTCGCTTTTCCCGGCGGGTAAATCCACCACCGAATCCTGACGCCTATCATCCCCTCGAAGGCGGGGATCCAGAAATATTGTCCAAGCTTCTCTCTATAAAATCAGTCGATGTAGGTGACCACTTCGTCGAACGGCAGGCGGTTGCGCGGTTTCGGCTCTTTTGCGCGGTGCCCGAAGGGGATCACCAGCGCGGGTACATAGCGGGCAGGGTCGGCGCCAACCGCCGCCAAGAGCGTATCCGGGTCAAAAGCGCCCACGGGGCAGCTATCGATGCCGATGAAGGCCGCGGCGGTCATCATGTTTGCCGCCGCGATATGGCATTGCGCCACGCTCCATTCCGCCGCGTTGACTTTGCCGTAGTAGCCCCGGTAATACGCCAGTCTCTTTTCCCAATGCGCGCCGTGGCGCTTATGCAGGATTTCGCGGAAGTGCGGCGAGTCCGGATGGATGTCGGCGGTTTTCGCCAGGATAACAACCACCACGCTGGCCTCTTCCACCTGTTTTTGATCTTTGCAGGCCGCGCGCAGTTTCTTCTTCATCGCATCGCCGCGGGCAACTATAAAATGCCACTGTTCCATTCCCATTGATGATGGAGAGAGACGGCCCGTTTCGAGAATATAGTTCATCTCTTCTTCGCTTACCGCCTTGGCCGGATCGAATTCGCGGCAGGCGTGGCGGAAGTTCATCGCGTCGAGAAACTGGTTTTTCATGGCGGACTCCTTTTGCTTTACCGAAAACAGTAACAGAGGATACTGGCGCGGGCAAGGGTTTCCCCGCGCGCGGCCACGCGGTTCTATGTTAAACTTTTCAGAACAAAGGTAAGGGGAAACATGAAAAACAAGGCGTGGGGCGGCCGGTTCAAAGCGGCGCAGACAAAGGCTTTTTTGGAATACGGCGCGTCCATCGGCTTCGATAAAAAGCTGGCCGAATTCGATGTGATGCAAAATGTGGCGCACGCCACCGCGTTGCAAAAAGCGCGCATCCTGACGCCGGCGGAATTGAAAAAGATCGTCGGCGGCCTCAAGAAGGTGCTGGCGGAAATCCGCGCCGGGAAATTCAAGTACCGCGTCGAGGACGAAGACATCCACATGAACATCGAGCGGCGGCTGACGGAAATTATCGGCCCGCTGGCGGGGAAGGTTCACACCGGCCGCAGCCGCAACGATCAGGTGGCCACCGACGTGCGGCTTTACACCCGCGAGAACGCCATCGCCATCGCGGGCCTTGTCGCCGGGCTGCGCCGCGCGTTCGTGACGCAGGCCGAAAAGAACATCGACGCCGTGATGCCCTCGTACACCCATATGCAGCAGGCGCAGCCGATACGCGTGGCCCACTGGTTCATGGCGTATCAGGAGATGTTCCGGCGCGACGAGGAACGCTTCCACCTCGCGGCGCAGGCGGCCGATGTGATGCCGCTCGGTTCCGGCGCGCTGGCGGGGGTCAATTATCCCATCGACCGGCGGATAACCGGCAACCTGCTCGGCTTCGCGGCGATTTCGGCCAACTCGCTCGACGCGGTTTCCGACCGCGATTTCGCCGTCGAGTTCCTTGCCGCCGTAGCGTTGCTCTTCGTTCATCTCTCGCGTTTCGCCGAGGATCTCATCATCTATTCGTCCAGCGAGTTCGGCTGCGTCGATTTGCCCGATGAATACTGCACCGGCAGCTCCATCATGCCGCAGAAAAAAAACCCCGACCTGTTGGAGCTTTTCCGGGGCAAGACCGGCCGGGTGAACGGCAACCTGATAAGCCTGCTCACCATCATCAAGGGGCTGCCGCTGGCGTATAACAAGGATTTGCAGGAGGACAAGATCGGCCTCTTTGATAGCTGCGAACAGGCGCTCGCCGCTCTGCCGCTTGCCGCCGATTTCGTGAAGAAGATGAAGTTCCGCGTGAAGATGCTGGAAGCGCGGGTGAAGAATGGATTTCTAACGGCGGTCGACCTGGCCGACTATCTGGCGCTGAAGGGGATGCCGTTCCGCGAGGCGCACCACGTGGTGGGCGCCATCGTGCGCGAGTGCGAGGGGAAGGGGATAACCTTCGCCGAGGTCACGCTCAAGCAGCTGCGGGCGCACAGTGCGTTATTTAAAAAAGATGTGTTCGATTACCTCAATCCCACGAAATCGCCCGACCGGAAAAAAACATTCGGCTCCACCGCGAAGAAAGAAATTCTAGAGCAGATAGCCGCCGCGAAACGCGAGTTGGACAAATGACGCCATTTGGATGTCATGCAGATAGTCATCCCCTCCTTTGCAAGGAGGGGACAAAGGGGAGGGATATTATTTTCACCGGATTGCTCTATGTTTGGCCCCTTATCGATTTGGGACGAAAGAGAAAGGCAATAATTGCGGTGGCGCTGCTGGTTGCCCTCCTTATACCGCTTTCCGGCTGCGGCCTGAAAACCGCCCCACAACCGCCCGCCCCCAAACAAAAGCCGTTCGTTTCCCGGTAACGTTTTCCTTCGCCGGGGAAATGCTTGAAGTTCCGGCAGGGTGCTGAAAGACTATATATGCATGTCATTCTGAGGAGCGAAGCGACGAAGAATCTCTTTCCGGAAAGGGATTCTTCGTTGCACTCAGAATGACACGGGCGTTTTTTTAATTCGGGAGGCGGCTGGAGCGGTAGTTCACCACCTTGATCTCTTCCAGCGTCACCAGTCCTTCTTTTACCACGTCATCCAGCCACGGCAGCAGCTTTTCGATGTTTTCTTCGGTATCCACGATTTCCACCACCAGCGGCAGGTCTTCGCTGATCTCCAGCACTTTGGCGGTGTGAACCCGGCTGTTCGCGCCGAACCCCATGATGCCGCGCAACACGGTGGCCCCGGCCATGCCGAGTTCGCGCGTTTTCAGCACGATCGCTTCGTACAGCGGTTTGCCGCCGGTCTTGTCCGATTCGCCGATATAAACCCGCAGCAGGCACCCTTTTCCGGGAAGTTTTGTCATACGCGCTCCTATTTTACAAAAAGCTGGCGCGCCAGAAAGAATCCGGCGAAGACCAGCATGATTCCGGCCAGATTGCTGACCAGCATGTTCGCCGCCGCGCGCCCATATTCGCCATCGCGCAGCAGGTGGAATGTTTCGAGGCCGAAGGTGGAGAAGGTGGTGAACCCGCCCAAAATGCCGATGAAGACCAGCGCCCGCGTTTCCGGGGTGGCCGCCGCCTTTTCAAAAAGCGGCCAGAGGAAGCCGATGAGGAAACAGCCAAAGAGGTTCACCGCCAGCGTTCCCCACGGGAAGGTCGGCTCGACAAAGCGGTAGGTGAAGGTGGAGGCGAAGTAACGCAAGATGCTGCCGGCCGCGCCGCCCACCGCGATAGCCAGCAGCTTCAGCATTACTCTTCCTTCTTCTCCGACAGATAGCCCTGCACGGCGTTGAAGCCGGAGGTGCGGCGGAGCATTTTTTTGCGGCGGTAGGCCGCTTGCGCGTAGTCGATCACTTTGTCCAGCAGTTGCGGGAAGGTGAAGCCGCTTTTTTCCCAGAGGTAAAAGCTGAGCGAACCGGGAATGGAGTTCAGCTCGGTGATGCGGATGTTGCCGTCTTTCGTCAGCAGGAAATCGACCCGCGCCGCCCCGGTGCAATCGAGCGTGCGGAAGACTTTTTTCGCGGTGTCCTGGATTCTCGCGGCGGTTTCCGCCGGGATGTCCGCCGGGATGGCGCGCGCCACGTTCGCCATGCCGCCGCGTCCTTTCTTGCCTCCCGCGAGATATTTTTGTTTGTAGTCGAGGAAGCCTTTGCTAAAAACCTCTTCGCAGACGGAGGCGTGGATTTCGTCGTCGTCTCCCATCACCGCGCAGTTGATCTCTCGCGGTTCGATGACGCCTTCTTCCACGATGACCTTGCGGTCGTAGCGGCACGCTTCGTCCAGCGCCACCGAGAGGAAATCGGCCGAATCCACTTTCGATACCCCCACCGAGCTGCCGCATGAGGCGGGCTTGATGAAAATGGGAAAACGGAAGTCATCCAGAATATCCTTTTTCACCGCGTCGTGGCGGGTTTCGATCTCGGCTTTCAGGAAGCCGGTGAATTTCACCACCGGCAGGCCGGCGCTTTTCAGGATATGCTTTTGCAGCACTTTGTCCATGCCGACCGCGCTGGCGGTGACGCTCGAGCCGACGTAGGGGATGTCGGCCAATTCCAAAAGGCCCTGCAGCGAGCCGTCCTCGCCGCCGGTGCCGTGGATCAGCGGGAAGGCGATGTCGATTTCTATTTTGGCGTCGGAGAGTTTTTGCAGAAAGCCGCCGGATTCGTGCCGCAGCGGGTAGGGGGGGATGAAGCGGCGGTTGAATTTTTTCAGGTCGCTCTTGTTGCCGGTGAAGATTTCCTTATAGCGGGTAACGTCCTTCAGCCGGTCATCGCATATCCAGTCTCCCTCGGGCGTGATGTAAATGGGGATGGCTTCGTATTTGTCTTTGTCGAGGTTTTTGTGCGCCTGGTCGAAGGTGATGATGCTTATTTCGTGCTCGGCGGAAACGCCGCCGAAGATGAGGCCGACTCTCTTTTTTTCCATTGGGTCAATATAGCATCCCCCACCGGGGGATAAAAGAAAGGAATGGCCGCGCGGCCAGCGGCGGCGCCGTTGAATGCGGCGGGGCAGCCCGTATGGCAGGCAGTGCAAAGGCGCATAATCAGCAGATGAAATGCTGTTGACAGAACGGGGCAAAGTCTGGATAATCCAGTCTTCGCATTGAGTTCCCCGGTAGCTCAGTTGGTAGAGCAGGTGGCTGTTAACCACCCCGCCGCTGGTTCGAATCCGGCCCGGGGAGCCATTTTTCTACGCCGCTTCCCCTCCATAATTCCAAAAGACTTCTATACCCCATTGGAGTATTTGGCTGGATTCGAAGCCCCGTTCCGGGCGGGACCGATGAGGGAGCGCGCCCCGGCATGGATGCCGGGGCAGGAAAGGGGCCGGCCCGAAGGCGCCGGAGCGTGAGGCGCAGGCGTCAGAGGGCGAATCAATCGGCCCGGGGAGCCATTTTTCTACGCCGTTTCCCCTCCATAATTCCAAAAGACTTTTATACGCCATTGGTGTGGTTGGCCGGATTTTTAATAAAATTAACGGTCAGTTGAGCACGTCGGCGTCGAAATCGCATCCCGTTCCGGCCGCGATGCGCGAAGCAAAGAACTTTCCGAAGAACTCGCGCAATCGCCGCGGAATTATCCGCAGATAACGATCCGGACAAACGGACATGCCGCAAACATAGCGCATTGCATCGTCCTGCCACAGCAATGCACGGCATTCACCGCGGAACTGGAACAGGAAGAGCCGGGCCAACGGGCAGGTCTCCTCCGCGCAACAGACGCCGCAACCATTGCATCGCGCACCGTATTCAGGTTTGCCTGGAGCAAGCGGGTGCAACTTGATTATCTGGAGTTGAGTGTCGTTTGTCACCAGTTAAACCGGGATTGCCCGGATGCCCCCTGTTTAAACCACTTCCCGTAAGGGAGTCAATCAGCAGTGCGAGCCGCCCCCGCCGCAGCCGCAACCCCCGCCGCCATGACCGTGGCCGCCGCTAGGCGCGTTCGGGCTGCGGAAGACAAAGGACGCACCCTGCTGATCGTCCACATAATCCAGTTCAAGGCCTTGGATCTTTGTGATGGTCTTCGGATCGATGATTACGGGGATGCCGTTGCAGGTGAACTCGCTGTCCTCCGCCCCCTTTTCGTCGAAGCCGAGGCCGTATTCGAGGCCGGAGCAGCCGCCGCCCACCACGGCGATCCTGAGCGGAAGCCCTTCGCACTTGGCGACAACCTGTGATTTTTTGATCTGTTCAGCCGCGCTATCGGAAACGTTCACCATATGATGACTCCTATTTAAATCAGTTCGCTTGCACTATGCCGTATTTTACCATGAAATCCGCTTTAAAACCCGTTCGCCGGGTGAGCGGGTGCATTTTCACACTACGATAGAGTCCTAACTATCCTTGCGGGATTCGTTTTTTTTCAGCCGCCGGTAAAGCATGGCGGAAGCGGACGGCACGCGTATGCCGCGGCCCCGCGCTATCCCTTTTTCGGAATCCAGCCCAACGCGGCGGAGACTGATTTGCGCGGGATCATGATATTCGCTTCGTTCAGCCCGACGCCGATTTTTTTCGATTCAAGCATCTTCATGATCATCGGTTGCGCGTCCAGCGTCCAATCGCCGTAGCCGGGGGCATAGCGGAATGTGAGGGAGTAGCCCATCTTGGCGCACTCCGCTTGCACGCGGTCTTCCACGCGGTCGGCCATGTAATCGGCCATCCATCCCCCCACATATTCGAGGTAGAAGCCGTCGGTCGGTTCCGTTTTAATGATGGCGTCGGACATGTCAGGAAGCTTGGGGCCGATGGTGGTGAGCAACAGCGTCACGTAATCGCAGGGGAGCAGCATCTCCACCACTTTTTTTCCGAAGAACAGCCCCGGCCATCCTTCCACGGCGGGCGGTTTCCCCCCTTGCTGTGTCAGGCGGTACGTGCGGTAGATCGCCTTCGGTTCGATGAGGCCGTAACCGGTGTCTATCGCCTTTTTGATGTAGCGGGCGATGTTTTGTTCCGGCATCTCTTTCAACGAGCTGATTTTCGAGATGCGCAACTCGCGCAGCACGCGTTCTTCCTCTATGGTGAACGGGATGTTGTTTATTACGATGGGGCGTTGGAGGCTTTCGATAACGAGCGCCACGGTCAGCGGCCCCTACGGGTGGTATGTTGAAAAATGTCCTCGCCATCCTGAGCCGATGGCGAAGGAGCTATTTCCGGAAAGAGATTCTTCGCTGCGCTCAGAATGACATGCGTAAATTTGATATTCATTAGCCTGATTATAGACCGGCGGGGGGAAAGCGCAAACCTTCCCCCGCGCCAGTTTCAAATACTGGCGGCGCAGTCGCGCGCGAAGTGCTCGAACGGTGTCGGCTCTTTGCCGGTCAGCAGCCGCACATCCCCCGTAACCGCCGATTTATGCCCCGCCCTGCCGATTCCATTCAGTTCCATCAGAGCGTCAATCAGCCACGGGGGCATGCCCATTTGCGCCATGCCGCTCCGCGCGGTTTCTTCGGGTACGTCAATATGGCGGATCTCCTTGCCGCACGCTTTCGTTATATAGGCAGCCACTTCGGCGACCGTGATTGCCGCGGGGCCGGTCAGCGTATAGGCTTTTCCCGCATGCCCATCCTTCGTGAGTGCCGCCGCGGCGGCCGCGCCGACATCGCGCGCATCGACATAGCTGATCCGCCCGCTCCCAAGCGGCAAATAGTACGCGCCGTTGATGGGGGGCATGTGGACGAAATTCTGCATGAAATTGTTGGGTTGAAGGAACGTGTATGGAATGCCGGAGCTTTCGATATGCAGCTCGGCGGCGCGGTGCCACCGCCCAAGCTGTATCGCTTTATTTTCGCTTCCCATGGCGGAAAGCCGGACGATGCGGCGCACCCCGGCCGCTTTCGCGGCGTCGGTTAGTCGATTGGCGTTATCTGCCATATCCGGAGCAAGCGGGGTGAGGGAGAAAAGGCTGTCCACTCCCTTGAGGGCCGATTTCAACGAATCACCGTTGTTGAAATCAAGCGGAACCGGCTCCGCCCCGGCCTTCTTTAGTTGATCCGCCTTTTGGGGGGAATGTGCCGCCCCTTTTACCCTGATTCCTTGCCCAGCGAGATGCTTTATCACTTGCGAGCCGATGGTGCCTGTGGCACCGGTGACGAGAATAACCATGAAACCTCCCATAAATAATGTTTGCATGATTTGAGCACCTTTGATACATTAACTCAAGCAGTGGTTAATAAGTAAATAAGTTATATAAAGGTAACCAATATGAAATATCAATATGATAATGGCAATAATAAATCCGATCCGTGCGATATTCTTTGCCCGGTACAGAATACTGTTTCTATAATTCAGGGAAAATGGACGTTAATGATACTCCGCGACCTGATGGCGGGCACCCGACGGTTCGGGGAACTTCGCCAATCGCTTGCCGGGGTCAGCCCCAAAACACTTTCCGTTCGCCTCAAGGAACTGGAAGGGGCGGGGGTGCTTACCCGCGCCGTTTACGCCGAGGTTCCCCCCCGTGTGGAATATGCCCTTACCGACAAGGGGCGGGAACTGGAAGGACTTATCGCCGCCATGGGAGCTTGGGGAGCGAAATGGAAGGGCGATAACAACGCCCGCCGCGTCGCGGCGAACGCCAATGCCGCCATGGAACAGACCCCCGCCCAGCGAAATAGTGTTGTTTCCAATTCCTTTATTGATTGATATTTTCCGTCCCGGCCACAAAAAGAAGCTGTCGGGATTGGTGGAATAACGTTACCGGCTGTACGGGGCAGGGAAGCCATGCCGGAATCAGGAATGCTTGAGGCTATTCAGCGGGCGAGCTTTTGGCGGACGCCGCGGATGCCGCCATCAAACCACCGTTGCAGCGCCCAGTTGCTCGGCGCCAGCAAAAACGAATTACGCACGATGCGGGCCACGTCGGCTTTTGATATCTTCACCGTTTTGGCTCCGGTAAATACATCTTCGTTATTCACGCATTTGGCGTAACTTTCCACCGCCATGAATAGCGGGATGAGGCAGAACACCCGCACGCGGATGGCTCGGCGGGGAAGCCGCTTCGTGTATTTCAGCGCATCTTCAAGATAGGGGAGGGCGTCTTCCACGATAGCGTCCAGCACCTTCATCGCCTTTTGCCGGTTCTCCGGCAGGCAGAGCGTTTCGTATGACAGCCCTTGTGACGCCACCAGATCAAGCGGCCAAAAATTGCGGTTGTGCGGTATGTCATTCGATACGTCACGCAGGATGTTTACCTTCTGCAATGCGATGCCAAAGTTTTTTGCCAATGCCATGAACTGTTCGTCCGGTTTCTCCGGTATCTGGCCGGTAAGGTGGAAGAGGCGGGAATTGAGGTAGCCGACGATGCCGGCCACGTAGTAACAGTACTCTTCCTGCACCTTGAGGGATTCGATGGCTTTTCCCTGAAACTTCAGCATTCCCTCCGCCATCTCGCGCGCGCAGGCCAGGATGGCCGCTTTCTCCTCGGCGGCAAAACCATGAAAAACCTCCAGAAGGCTTTGCAGGTTTTCCAGCAACACTTTTTCGTAACTGTAGTCGATATTCGCCAGCAGGTAGTCGCGGAGCGCCCCGGCCTTTTGACGTTTCACCGGCTCCGGAGCGGCCAACAGCTCTATGAACTGGGCGAATGCGGTGCGCTTGGTTTCCAGCGGCGCGGCGGAATCCTCGATGGTGTCGATCAGCCGCAGTATGAGGTAGGCAGCCATCATCCGTTCGTCCAGCCCTTTGGGGAGCTGCTGGATGCAGAGCGCGAAACTGCGGGAAACCGCCGGGAGGATGTCCCAGCAAATCTGTTCGTGGTTGGCCGATTTGCGCATATCGCCGGTATTATACCGGATTTGAAACTGAAGTCGTCCAAGTAAGAGCCCCCCTCTGCTTAAAAGGCGTGGCGGGCGGGTTCCCACCGCTCAGGCGACGCCGGCGCCGCTTTTCCGGTAAAAGCACGAGTGCGAGGCGGCGAACTGAAACTTGGGATTATATTTGCAGATCTGGCTGCAGTATTGTCCGCTGCTAAAAATGCTTGTTCGCAGGTAAACGCACTTTTTGCAAAATTGGGGCATCTCTTCTCTTTTCATGACCGTTCACTCCCATCTCCAGTATTTAAGGTTGCTGTTTACCAAACCGCACAGGCGGCAGTGCCCGTACAGATTTTCCCAGCGATATTCAAAGGTCTGGTATATTCTGTCGCTGGCTATTTTCACCATGTTCGACATCGTCCGCTTCACATTTTTAATTATTTTTGTAATGTTTACATTCATGATAAATGAATATTGCATATCGCATGCCAAAATCAACAGTTGTTAAATCAATGCAATAGAAATAATAGTTCTGTAAAAGTGTACTTGTAGGCACTGTTAAGTCATATGAGTGCATAAAAACGCACATGATGCTAGCGCTTAAAGCTTGGTTACGAATATCATAGGATTGGAAAAGTTGACGGAATTTGAAAGAAAACGATAAATTAAAAATAATATTTGCTTGAAATAAGAATGATTATGGTCTAAATTAACTATAATTAGCAGAAATTATAATTTTCTGAAGGTATGGGGCGTCAAAAATATGAACGAACATGATGATGTTCTGGATGGTTTTCTAGACCCCGATTTTATTCCAACACCGATAGCGCAACAAGCGGAGCGGGTAGATCACGATACCGCGGTAAACGCGGAAGAGATGGATCAGGAGATAAGCGTTCTCTCCTATAATTCGATATTCATGGCGCCCCAGCCGGATGAGCGGGAGAAATTGCTGGCGGAAAATCTGGCGGAGTTGCGCGCGGCGGAGGTTCGCCTGGAAGAAGCGGGCGAGGCGGCGGCTAAAGAGGCTGCCGCGTTTGCCGGGGCGGAAGAACCATCCGGGCCGGAACCGATGACCATCGAGGAAAAATTGCAGGTGCGCAAAGAACAGGCCGCCGGTCATGTAACGGGCCGGACCGCCACCGCGGGGAACGGCAAGGGGTTTGCGAACATCATCGGCAATTCGAAACAGATACGGGATATTTTCGGCACCGTTGAGAAGCTGGCCGATACCGACAGCACCGTGCTGGTGTTGGGGGAAAGCGGCACCGGCAAGGAGCTTTTCGCCCGGTCGGTGCATATGCACTCGCCGCGGCGCAACAAGAACTTCGTGGTGGTGAATTGCGGCGCGATACCCGAAGACCTGCTGGAGAGCGAGCTTTTCGGTCACGAGAAGGGGAGCTTTACCGGAGCCATCCGCACCCGCGTGGGCAAGTTCGAGATGGCGCATGAGGGCACCATCTTCCTCGATGAAATCGGCGACATGAGTCCGGCGTTGCAGGTGAAGCTGTTGCGCATCCTGCAGCAGCAGGAGTTCGAGCGGGTCGGGAGCAATCAGGTGATACGCACCAACGTGCGGGTGGTTGCCGCCACCAACATCGATCTTGAAAAGGCGATCAAGGAAAAACGGTTCCGCGAGGATCTTTACTACCGCCTGAACGTCATCCCGATCAAGTTGCCGCCGTTGCGTGCCCGCAAGGACGATATCACGTTATTGATAGACCATTTTATCAGGCGGTTCAATATGAGCAAGAACCGCGGCATCGCCGGCGTAACGCCCGCCGCGATGAAGCTGATGTTGGATTACGACTGGCCCGGTAACGTGCGCGAACTGGAGAACATCTGCGAGCGGATGGTGGTGATCAAAGGCGAGGGGATGATCGACGTGGAGGATCTCCCGTACCAGTTTATCAGCGACGCGAACCAGGACGAGCAGCTTTATACTGATATGCTGCTGGTCGGCGCCCAGGAAGCCGACTTGGAGCCGCAGGCCGCCGCGGCCCCCGGCGCGGTGATGGAAATCCCCGATGCCGGCATCAACCTCAAAGAGGTGGTGGAAGAATACGAGATGAGTCTGATAATGCAGGCGCTGGAAAAAACCAACTGGGTCAAAAATAAAGCGGCCACCATGCTGGGCCTCAACCGCACCACGCTTGTCGAGAAGCTAAAGAAGCGCGGCATCACCCGCTGATTTTTTTCCCGTTCCCGCCTCGTTTCCGTTTATTGTCATCTCTGAAAGCGCGCCCATGGTCAAGCATTGTTTTTCAATTTCTTCCTTTTTTCCTAATCTTACGGGACGCAGGAATCCCGTTCTCTCCAGCGTAAGCCGTTTTCCGGAGTCATCTCTTCGCCGTCAATGCGGCATGGTTTTAT
>JAHFEK010000081.1 GCA_023248495.1 Nitrospinales bacterium | reverse complement strand
TTCAGGTCGGAAAGATGCCATATCTTGTTAATATCAAGCGTGGAAACATCCACTTGGATATCGCGCGGCATTACGGCCGGCATGCATTCCACGTGGAGATCGCGCGCGTGGACGCGGACTTCGCCGCCGCTCACCTTCACGCCAATGGCTTCGCCGCTGACCACGATCGGCAGCTTGACCCGGATCGACTTGTTAAGGTCGATTTCCAAAAGGTCGGCATGAATAAACTGGTCGGTAATCGGGTGAAACTGCAATTCCTTGAGCAACGCGTTGTGCAGCCCCTTGCCGTCCCCCATCTCGAGCTGGAGGATGACGTGGGTGCCGCTGGGGCCGGAGAGGGCTTTCTTCAGCGCCTTGGCGTTGACCGTCAGCTTCTGCGAGGTCGCCATGCCGTAAATAACGGCGGGCATCAAGCCCGCTTTGCGCAGTCCGGCGGATACCTTTTTTCCCATGTCATTTCGTTTATCAACTTTTAACGTTATCGTTTCCATCGCGTATGTTCTCCCTGCCTGTATTTAGGTTCAATATTCAAAAGTTTAAAATTCAAAAAGACCGCTCACCGAGCGCTCAAGGTGTATCCGTTCAATCGCATCGGCGAACATCGGCGCGATATCCAGCACTTCCAGCTTGGCGCACTGCTTGATGCGTTCCGACTGTTCGATGGAGTTGGTGCAATAAAGTTTTTTCAGCGGCGAGGAGTTGAGGCGTTCTATCGCCTTCCCGCTCAGCACCGCGTGGCTGCACAGGGCCTGCACCGTCGAGGCGCCGTTTTCCAGAAGGGCGTTCACCGCTTCGGTCAAGGTGCCGGCGGTATCGACCATGTCGTCAACTATCAATACATCCTTGCCCCTTACGTCGCCGATGATGTGGTGGGCTTTCGCCTGGTTCTTTCCCTCGCGGCGCTTGTCGATAATGCCGAGGCCGCACTCCAGATACTTGGCGTAGGCCCGTGCGCGTTCCACGCCGCCGGCGTCCGGCGAGATGACCATGAGATCGTTGAGCGGGTGCTTGCGCAGATGATCGATCATCAGCGGCGCGCCGTAAAGGTGATCAACCGGCGTGGCGAAAAAACCCTGTATCTGGCCGGCGTGCAAATCCATGAAGAGCGCGCGGTTTATCCCGGAGGCGATGAGCAGATCGGCCACCAGGCGGGCCGTGATCGGCGTGCGGCTTTGCACCTTGCGGTCCTGCCGCGAGTAGCCGGAATAAGGAAGCACCGCGGTGATGCGGCGGGCCGAGGCGCGCTTGACCGCATCGATCACGATGAGCAATTCCATCAGATGGTCGTTCACCGGCGGACAGGTGGACTGCACGATGAAAACATCGCCGCCGCGGATGTTTTCCATGATCTGGCAAAAAATTTCGCCATCGGAAAAATTCACGATGTCGGTCTTGGTCAAGTTGATCCCGATCCCTTTCGCGATCCCTTCCGCCAACGCGGGATTCGACCGGCCCGCGATGATAATAGGATTGTCCGCCATACCGCCTTCCTTAACTATATATAAGCCCGTTCATTCAATGGTTGGGGTGGTAGGATTCGAACCTACGAATGCGGCTTCCAAAGAGCCGTGTCTTACCACTTGACGACACCCCATCAAAAACTTCCCGCAACGCCGGAAGAATCTTCCTCCAAAAGCCATTAATAATAGCAAAACAGGACTTTAAGTCCAACATAAAATCACTTTCAACCAGATATGCGTATCGGTTGCGCCAGCCCCCAGGAGGAAACAACCTATTGATTAACTTGACCAAGGACACGGCGGGGACGCCCTGGTTTGCCCCTTGGAATCAGCAGGATTTCCACCGCATGAAGCCCCTGATAGGGCGGTAAAGGAATTTTCAGTTCACCTTACGGTTTTGATTGAATGTGCGCCACAAGGGCGTTGATGGATTTCATCATTATCATCGCGTCTTTCATATCCATTATCCTGACGCCATACCGGTTCTTCAATTCAACGCTTAGCTCCATCATATCGAGGGAATCCAGCCCCAACTGCGAATCCGGCCCCACCAAGGGCTGATCGTCGGCGATGGTTTCCGGCGTAAAATCGTTCAAACGGCATGTGGCGATAATCATTACTTTGATTTCGTGCTTGAGTTGTTCGTCCCGGGTGTCCGTCATTAGTAATCCGCCTCCTAAACGGTATATCGCTTACCGCGAAAGTATTTGGTACAGCCGAAAGATTGCAAGCCCGATGCAGATGGATGCAAACGCCAGCAGCCGCAACGAATGCGGAAACGCCTCGGCGACCGTTCCATTCCGCACAAAAATATCCAAAAATCCCTCCAACCCCCATGACATGGGCGAAACGGCCGTCATCTTTTGCAAATAAGAGGGCATAACAAACTTCGGCACCATAATGCCCCCGACAGCGGCTAGAATTATAACAGATGTGCCGCCAAAGGTCGTTGCCTGCTCGCCCGTCTTGCAAAACGTGGCGATCAGAAGGCCGTACCCGATGGCGGCAATGCTGGCGCTGGCGGCCAACAGGGCAATCCCGCCCCACGAGTGCCCAATCTCCAGCACTTCGCTGCCGAAAAGAGGAAGTAGATACATGCCCGTCAACATCATCAAAACAAACTGAATCTGATTGATGATGAAATACGGAACCATTTTGCCCGCCACGAATATCCATGTCGGCACGGGCATGCTTTTTAGCCGGACCAGGCTCCCCTGCTGAGCCTCCCGCACGAACGTGGCCGACAGCGGGATCACAAGGAAAAACATGGCAAACAACGTCCACGCGGGCATGTTCTGCTGAACGGATGTGGGGAACGGGGCATTGCCCGCCGAATGGTCATCATCTATTTCCGCAAACAGACGCGCCTGTTTCGGCGTATCCGCCGGTTTTGGGCCGGCGGGATATCTCCTCATCCGCTCGTTCATGCGGGTCACCCCCTCCAATAGGGCCGTGGTTTCAATCCCTTGCAGTATCCTGTTTATGGACGATATGGCGATCTTCCGAATGGTCCCCTGCATTGAAGGATCGGAAATAAATTCGACCCGGACGGCCGCTGCCGATGGGCTGAGCCCCAATTGCGCCTTCACCCCGGCGTCCACTTTTTCCGCGGCATCGGCGGGGATGATGATGGCGAATTTGAGCCGCCCCGCCGCCACGTCTTTTTTTATTGCGGCCTCATCCGCGCCGGGGGCGGCCACATCCACCTTGAACCCTTTCCGCCCGCTCAGCGCGTCGATGATGCCTTGGCCGATTTTCCCCGCATCCTTATTGATGACCGTCACCGGCAAGGTCACGCCCCCTTTTTCCTTGAAAGCGTCCTGTTGGGCCAGCGACATGATCGTCACGAACATGACGGGCAAGGCGAACAGTATCAGCAGGGCTTCCTTATCGCGCAGTATCACCCGCAATTCCTTTACCACCATTACCCACAACTTGTGAAAAATCATGCTATGGCGCCTCCCCGTCGCGCAGGCTGGTGCCGGTCAGCAATAAAAACATCTCTTCTAGATTTTCAGCCCCCATGTGTATCGAGCGGATGGTAACGCCGTGCTGGCGGAGCTTGGCCATGATTTCCGCCAACGCGTCCTGATGGCCATCGCTTTTCAGCGTGATGATGTTTCCATCGACAGACAAATCCGCCGCATGATCCGCCGTGAGCTGCCGCCACGTGGCGGGTGGAATCGCTTCCCGCGCCTTGATCGTCACCACATTGGCCCCATATTGCGCCAGCAGGCCGGCGGCCGTGCCGCGCGCGATGATTTTGCCATGGTCGATGATGGCGATGTCGTTGCACATTTTTTCCACCTCTTCCATGTAATGGGTGGTGTAAATAATCGTCATGCCCGCGCTGTTCAGGCGATTGAGGGAATCGTAAATGAAGTTCCGCGTTTGGGGGTCGATGCCGACCGTCGGTTCGTCGAGAAACAAAATTTCCGGCTCATGCACAAGGCCGGCCGCCAGGCTCAATCGTCTTTTCAATCCGCCGGATAAAAATTCGGCGCGGGTATCCACAAACGATTCCAGCGCGGCGATTGCCACGCATTCCGCAATCCGCGCCTTTAATTTTTTGCCGCGCAGGCCAAACATGCCGCCGAAGAAAGAGAGGTTTTCCCGTACGGTCAGAATGGGATAGACCGCAAGCTCTTGCGGCACCACGCCGATGAGGCGCTTTACGCCGTCAAAGTTCCGGCTGACGTTGACGCCGGCGACCGTTAGCGTTCCCGCGTCGGGCTTAAGAAGGCCGCTCATGATGGAAAGCAACGTGGTCTTGCCCGCGCCGTTGGGCCCCAGCAATCCGAAAAAAGTCCCTTGGGGAATAGTAAGATCGACATCATCCACCGCGGGCTGTTTGGCGCCCGCGTAGGTCTTGCGTGTTTTGACGACTTCGATCATTAGCTTAGCGGGCATAGCCCATTTGAAAACCCCGAGAGGGTTCCCCCTCCACTTATCCGACCGCCTTTTTTAACAGGAGAAATATTTTCTCTTCGCGGTTGGCGCAGTCCCGGACAATTTCGGCCAGTTCGCCGTAGACCTCCGCGCGGGCATCGTACCCCTTGCATAGCTGCGCCCCCTTCACGGCGAACTCGCGCCAGCGGTCGCCGGTTTCGGAAAGCATTTTCGCCGCTTCGGCGAGTTCGGGGAGCTGAAGCAGCACCGACGCTTCCTGCAAAAACGCGGTATACATAAACCGGAAGCCGGCCCCGCCGGTGCCGATTTCCTCTTGCAGCCTGATGATGCTTCCCACCTGCAGGAGCGCCTCATCCTTTGCCAATTTACGGGGCCAGCGCTCGATCGCATTCGCCAAATACCGTATGCCCCTCACGCCGAAAAATGGCAACGGGATGCCGAGCATTCGCCGGCACACCTGGATGATGGCCGCCCGCGCCGGTTTTTTAAGGTCGGGCGCGGCGGGAACATTTTCCGGATAGTAGAGCAGCCCTTTCGGCGCCAGCATCCCTTTGGCAAACCGTGCCCGCTGCAAGTCTTGGGCGGGACAGGTCACCGGAAATTCGAAGACCGGATCGC
>JAHFEK010000008.1 GCA_023248495.1 Nitrospinales bacterium | reverse complement strand
GAGCGGCATATGCCCCCTTCCTCCGGCACCCTGATTATCGGCGACATCCCATTCACGGCCCGCGCGAAAAAAGTGCTGGAGTACAGCGTGGAAGAGGCCCGCTCCATGGGACACAGCTACATCGGCACCGAGCACATGCTGCTGGGGCTCATGCGCGAGAAGGACGGCGTCGCCGCGCGCATCCTGATGTCGGTGCACCTCCACTACGCCGAGGTCCGCGAACAGACGATCAATCTGCTGCGCGAACCGGTCGCCCCCGCGCCGGAAAAATCGACCAGCAAAACCCCGGCGCTGGACGAGTTCGGCCGCGACCTGACGGAGTTGGCCCTGGAAGGCAAGCTCGACCCGGTCATCGGCCGCGATAACGAAATCGACCGCCTGATCCAGATACTGGCCCGGCGCACCAAGAACAACCCGATCCTCATCGGCGAACCGGGCGTGGGTAAAACCGCCATCGTCGAAGGATTGGCCCAGCGGATCGTCAGCAAAGAAGTACCGCAGCTGCTGTACGACAAACGGGTGGTCTCGCTCGACTTGGGGGCCATCATCGCCGGCACCAAATACCGCGGCCAGTTCGAGCAACGGATCAAGGCGATCATGAAAGAGATCGCGCAGGCCAAGAATGTCATCCTCTTCATCGACGAGATCCACACCCTCGTGGGCGCGGGCGCCGCCGAAGGCTCGGTGGACGCCTCCAACATGCTCAAACCGGCGCTTTCGCGCGGCGAGATTCAGTGCGTGGGGGCCACCACCATCGACGAGTATAGAAAGTACATCGAGAAGAACGGCGCCCTCGAGCGCCGCTTTCAGCCGATCATGGTCAACGCCCCGAGCACGGACGAGACCATTTTGATCATCAAGGGGCTGAAGCCCGAATACGAGTTGCATCACAAGGCGATTATCACCGAGGGGGCCATCAAGGCTGCCGTGATGCTTTCCGACCGGTACATTTCCGACCGTTTCCTGCCGGACAAGGCGATCGACGTGCTGGATGAGGCTGGCAGCCGGGTTCGTCTGAGGCAAGTCACGTTCCCGCCGGAAGTGCGAGAAATGCAGAAAAAAATCGACGTGCTGGCCCGCGAAAAACGTGAACGGATCGACCGTCAGGAATTTGAAGAGGCGGTGGAACTGCGCGACAAAGAGGAAAAACTGCGGGTCGACCTGGAATTCCTGAAAGAAAAATGGGAAGCCTCGGCCGACCACATCGGCAAGCCCACCGTGACCGAGGCCGACGTGGCCCATGTGGTCTCCTCCATCACCGGCATCCCGGTGAACCGGTTGGCCAAAGAAGAAAGCGCGCGCCTGATGGAAATGGCCGGCGACCTCAAGAAAAAAATCTACGGCCAGGACGACGCGGTGGACGTGGTATGCGAAGCCGTCCGGCGCAGCCGCGCGGGATTGAAAGATCACAGCCGGCCAATGGGTTCGTTCCTCTTCCTGGGGCCGACCGGTGTGGGCAAAACCGAGTTGGCGCACGTGCTGGCGGAGTACCTCTTCGGCGACCGCAAGGCGGCCATCCGGCTTGATATGTCGGAATACGGCGAGAAATTCGCGTCATCCAAGCTGACCGGCGCGCCTCCGGGCTATGTCGGTTACGAAGAAGGGGGCCAACTCACGGAACAGGTGCGCCGCCGCCCCTATTCGGTCGTGTTGCTGGATGAAATCGAAAAAGCGCACCCGGACATCTACCAGATGCTTCTGCAAATCATGGACGACGGATCGCTCACCGACAGCTTCGGCCGCCGGGTAAGCTTTAAAAATGTGATCCTCATCATGACCTCAAACCTCTCGGCGCGGCTGATCGAAAAGGAATTCTCGATGGGATTCCAGAACATTGAAGGCGAAACAACGCACAAGAAGATGTCGGAAGGCATCCGCGCGGAACTGAAAAAGGTTTTCAGCCCGGAGTTTCTGAACCGCGTCGATGAAATCGTGGTGTTCCGCAAGTTGGCGCGCGAATCGATGGCGCGCATCATCGACCTTCAGCTGGAAAAGGTGCGCCAACGCTTGCTTGAAGAAAACCTGGATATTGAAATGAGCCGCGAGGCTAAAGAGTGGCTCATCGATAAAGGGTTCGACCCCGCGTACGGCGCCCGCCCCTTGCGGCGCGGCATCCAGAAGTATCTTGAAAACCCCCTCTCCGAGAAAATCCTTTCTGGGGTTTTTAAGCCGGGGAGCACGATCATGGTGGAACTCCGGGATGATTCCCTGCATATCACGGAAAAAGCCACGGTCGAAACCGTATAGGCGGCGGACGGAATTTCCATGAACGGAACTATGCCTGATCTGTTTTTCCCGCGCGCCGCCTGATAATGAAAAACTTTTCAATTCATCTCTTCGCCGCCGTTTTTGCGTTGCTCATCCCCCGCGCCGCCGGGGCGGTTGACCTGGAAAAACCGGTGAAGGAAATCATGATTTCCGGAGCGCAACGGGCCAACGAAAACACCATCCGGTTCTACATCCGCTCAAAAACTGGAGCGCCGTATTCCGTCCAGACCACGCGCGAAGACATCCGGCGTATATACAACCTCGGTTATTTCGATGACATCCGGCTCATTATCAAGGAAAAGGACGACGGCCTCACGCTGGTATACGAGGTGAAAGAGAAGCCCTTCGTCAAATCAGTTACGATCAAAGGAGCCAAGGAGGTGCCCGACAAGGACATGTTGCTTCTCATCGCCATGAAGAAGGGCTCGTTCTTCCAGAAACACGTGCTGAAAAAAGATGTGCTCAAAATCAAAAATAAATATCTTAAAAAGGGATTTTATTTCACCGAGGTCAAAACCTCCGCCACCGAAACCGGTAATAACCAGGTTGACGTGGTATATGAAATCATCGAGCGGCAAAAGGTAAAGATCGGCAAAGTAGTCTTTCGCGGAAACAAGTTTTTGAACGACTATCAATTGTCCGACATCATGGAAAGCCGCTCCGCCGGATTCTGGCAGTTATTCACGGATGCCGGAAGCTATCAACGCGAAATACTCAAGGTAGACGTCCTCAGGATAGAATCGCGCTACCGCGACTTTGGATTTATCAAGGCGCGGCTCGAAGAGCCAAAAGTGGAGGTTGACCGCGAGGACGGTTCGATCATCGTCACCCTCACGGTGCACGAGGGAGACCGGTATTTCCTCGGCGACATCGCCGCCCAGGGGGACGACATCCATTCCGAAGACGAAATCATGTCGCGGATTAGCTTAAGAAAAGGGGATCCGTTCAACCAGTCGCTTTTCCGCCAAAACCTTTTCAGCGTGCAGGAACTCTACATGGACGACGGCTACGCCTACGCCGCCCCCCTGCCCGACATCACTGAACACCAGGAAACCAAAACGGTGGACATCACCGTCAAGGTCGATCCAGGCAGGGTGGTGTATATCGGACGGATCGACGCCGTTGGCAACTACAAGACAAACGATAACGTGGTGCGCCGTGAAATGCGGTTAAAGGAAGGGGAACGCTTCAGCGGGCAAAAACTGACCCGGTCACGCCAGCGCCTCGCCAATACCGGCTATTTCGGGGGCGTCGATGTCGATCAAAAATCGAGCCGTGAACCCGACACCATGGATCTAACCCTAAACCTGACGGAAAAGGAAACCGGAACACTCAAAGCCGGGCTGGGATACAGCTCGCTTGAAAACCTGATGCTCAGCGCCGCAGTAACCGAAAACAACCTGTGGGGAACGGGCCAGCGGCTTTCAATAGGCCTCGAGTCGTCCAAGCTGCGGCAGGATTACTATATAGATTTTACCAATCCCCGCTGGCAAGACCGCGAGGTTTCGCTTGGCTACTCGCTTTTCTCCCGGCAGTTCGATTACACCAGCTATACCAACTATTCCAAGGGTGTCGGCCTGAGCATGGGAAAAGGATTCGGCGAGTACACCAAAATGTCGCTGGACTACCGCTTTGAGGCTATCACCGTGGAACTCAACAATCTCTATACGCCGACCACGTTCCTGCTTTCCCAGGAGGGAATGCGGAACATCAGTTCGATTGGCTACACGATTTCGAATGACCAACGGGACGTTTCATGGAAACCCACCGACGGTTTCAAGGTGGTGTGGGATATGCGCCTGGCGGGTGGCGCGCTGAGCGGCGACGTGAACTATTACAAACTATCCTTTGACGGGGCGCGATATTGGAAATTGCCCTATGATTTCGTCGTAATGGCGCATGGCGCCATAAAGCGCGCCAGTTCCTATGGCGGCAAAACATTGCCGGTGTTTGAACACTATTTCATGGGCGGACCATACGACCTGCGTGGTTTTACCTTCAAGGAAGTCGGTCCTCTCGATACCAATGGCACATCCATCGGCGGCGACTCTTCATTGATTTTTAACCTGGAAACATCGTACGCCTTCACGAAGTCGTTTGAAGGGGTGGTGTTCTACGATCGCGGCCAGGTGTATGGCTCGGAGGGCGACTTGAGCAAAACCACCGACCAGCGTTATGATCTTTCCAATATGCGCCACAGCGTCGGGTGGGGGGTGCGGATCGTCACTCCCGCGATGCCGATATGGCTGGCGTGGGGATTCAAACTGGATCCGAAACCGGACGAATCCCAGATGGAGTTCCACTTCACGATGGGGCGGACATTCTGATACGCCCGCAAAAAAACAGTGCCGCGCCCGGCGGCGGAAGGAGAAAGCGATGAGACGGTTGACATGCGTAGTAGTGGTTGTGATAGCTCTCGCGCTGCCCATGGCGGCCTTGGCCGCCGAGTTTAAATACGGCATTATCGACATGCAACACGCGCTGAACGACACCGAGGAGGGGAAAAAAGCGCTTGTGCGCCTCAAAGCGAAGCTGGAAACGGAAACCACCCTGCTCAAGGGAAAACAGGACGAACTGCGTAAGCTGGAAGAAGAAATGACCAAACAGGGATATATGTTAAGCGACGCTGCCCGCAGCGAAAAAGAACTGAAGTTCCGCAAGTTGCGCGAAGAGTTTGAAAAATACCGGGAAGAAAAAAGCAACGAATTCGGACGCCAGCAAAAAGAAACCACCGAGGCGATTTTGAAAAAGGTTTTGGAGATAGTGGATGGCTACGCGAAGGGAGAAGGGTTGGCAATGATTTTTGAGTCGAGCACCCGCACCCAGGGAATGCCGGGTTCGGTAATCTGGTTCGACCCGAAAAACGATATCACTCCAAAAATAATCGAACTGTACAATAAGAAATATCCAATCAACTAACCGTTTCCGCTCGGCGCGGCGTGGATTATCAGGGAAGCTTTTAGTGTTTTTTTTAGCGTCGGGGACATGCAGGGATACAAGCGCCCGCTCCATTCCGAAGCGGAGACGGTTATCGCGGCTGGCCACTCCTTTTGCGCGCAATGGCCGCCCGCGTCAGCGCCCTGAAAAGGGCGGCGTGCGGTTTCAACCGCGTTAAAAATTCCGGGTGCCACTGCACCCCCACAATGAAGCGGCCGTCCGCCGCCTCGATCCCCTCAATAATGCCATCCGCCGCCGCGGCGCTCGGCAACAGACCGCGCCCCGGTATTTTCACCGCCTGATGATGAGTGCTGTTTACAGCGAGCGATGCCACGCCGGTGACGGCCGCGAGCCGGGTCTTCGCGGTAATCGACACCCGGTGCGACGTGCGGGCGTGCGGCTGAAGCTGGCTGTGCGCGAGAGCGTTCTTTTTCTGCGCTGGAATATCCTGATAAAGGCTGCCGCCAAAATATACGTTGATGAGCTGGCAACCCCCGCAAATTCCCAGCACCGGTTTGCGCGCCGCAACCGCCTCAGTCAATAGCAGCAATTCACTCTTCGTCCGCTCCGCCACCGCGGGGCCGCATTTTTTATGGCGTTTTTCGCCATAATATTTAGGGTCGATGTCGAAATCACCGCCAGAGATTAGAAGCCCGTCCAACGCGCCGATGACGCTCCGCGCCCTTTGCCGGGTGCCGATAAATGGGAGCGCGAACGGCTCGCCGCCCGCATTTTCCACTGCCGCCACCATCGCGCGCTTAAGCCAGTATCGCTTTTCGCGTACGCCGCGGCTGTTGACAACTTGCTGAATGTCAAGCGTGATGCCGATAAGTGGTCGTGCCATGCGTTAGTTATACCGCCGCGCCGGTCGATTTGGCAAACGGGAGAACCTTATGAATGCTTTGCTTTCACGATTGAGGAATTAATATCGCCATTATTTTACGCTTGCCCGCCGAATAAAATCGAAGCAGCGCGAAATATTTCGCCCTCCGGCGCTCTTCACAGTGTGTTTGCAACGATGCGGCGCCGGGGGCGGATTATCCGAACTCCCAAAGAAGCTTGGATAAATTATGTTATTAAAATGGGGACCATCGGGCGATGACCCCCATTTCTAAGGGGAGGTTAGAGGGTGATCTAACGAAATTGACTTCTCTGGGGGAGAATCAATTCTACATATTAGCTTAGCAAAATGCGTGCCCAAAACGATGCCACGCTATCTCGCTGTTTATGCTAACGATATCCCAGCTATTACATATGAACGTTTCGTTCACTATTTGCGAAACATGCAACATTTTTACCGCTCCAAGTGAATAGCTTATTATAACTTATAGTTAAATAAGGCATTCACTTCTTCAATGACTTAAATAATGATACAAGAAAATTGTTCATTGTGATTGCTTGAAAAAACAACCGGCGGCACGTTATTTTTAGATCGCTATTTTGTAAACGAGGTTCTGAGCTGACCGCAAGCCGCTTCGATTTCACCCCCACGGCTTAGCCGGATCGTGCAATCAATATCGGCGCTCATGAGCGCTTTCTGGAATTTTTCCACCCTCTCCCGCGGACTGGGACGCAGCTCGACCCCCGTCACCGGGTTAAAGCATATAAGGTTCACTTTGGCCTTTACCCCCCTCAATGCCCTTATGAGGGCTTGAACATCTTCGGGGCGGTCGTTTACCCCATCAAAAAGTATAACCTCCATCGTAATGGCGCGCCCATGCTGCAACGGATAATGGGCGCAGGCCTTCATGATCGCCGCCACCGGATATTTCTTGTTCACCGGCATCAGGCGGCTCCGCACCGCATCATTCGCCGCATGAAGCGAGATGGCGAGGTTCGTCTTGAGCCCGCTTTTGCCCAGCTTGTCGATTTGCGCCGGCAAGCCAACGGTGCTGACGGTAATTCGCCGCGTACCGATGTTGAACCCTTCGGGGTTGTGCATCACCTCCAGCGCCCGCGTCACCGCGGTAAAGTTATCCAGCGGTTCCCCCATCCCCATGAAAACCACATTGGTCACTTCGCCCGCATCGCGCCGCGTCTCGATCACTTGATTCAAAATCTCCGCCAAGGTGAGATTGCGTGAAAAACCCATCGTGCCCGTGGCGCAGAAAGCGCATTGGAACTTGCATCCCACCTGGGTGGAAATGCAAACCGTGTTGCGTTTTTCCTCTGGAATGAAAACCGTTTCCACGGTCAATCCGTCGTCCAGCGTGAAAAGATACTTGATGGTGCCGTCCGGCGCCGCCCGCTTGGCGGCGATGGCCAATCCTTGGGCGGTGTGCGTGGCGGCCAGTTGTTCCCTGAACTCCTTCGGAAGATTGCTCATGGATGCTATATCCACGGCATTCTTGTTGTATAGCCAATCGCGCATCTGCTTCGCGCGGAACTTCGGCTGCCCCATAGCAGCCGTCAATTCGTCGATTTGCGCGAATGAGAGGTTTTTGAGGTTGATTCGCGTCATTTGCCGCCGCCGCGAACTTTCTCCACTTTTGATTCGGCATCAGCCTCTATCTTGCGGATGAGCGCGGCGGATTGCCCCTTCAGTTGCTCAACAGCGGCGGGATCGTCCATGCCGCCCATCTTCTTGGCGGCCATGATTTCCTCTTCGGCAACCTTGGCTTTCGCCACGGCGCGGATCTCCTCTATCTTCTTTTTCTGTTCCGGCGTCAGCTTCGGTCCGCCGCCGGTTCGTTCCATCGCCAGTTCAAGCGCGCTCTTCATTGGCACCTCCTTCAGTTGTGGCGACATTGTAGCAAAAAGCGCCCGAAACGCGCGGTTTGAATGTGCAGGGGTAAACGCATTACAATTAAAGGATATGACAAGGCAAGAACAGGCGCCGCAACAGACCCCCTCCGCCGAATCGCCAATCCATAGGCGTTCGTTGCTGGCTATCATCAGCGAGGAGGATTTCAAAAAGCCGCTGCGGGACTATGCCATCCCTTTTTTCCGGTTGGCGGCGGTCGCCACTTTGGACAAGCGAAGCCTCTCCAGCCTTTTCTATTTCAACCTGATGAACGAAGCGGAAAAGCTGGAGCTTTTTCTCGACGACCACGGCGCGAAGGAAAATGGCACCTATCACCATTTCCGCGACCTGATAGCCAGCATCCGCAATTTCTCCATCGCCGCCTTTCAGTTGGGACACCTGCTGGAGCGCTATCACGATTACGCCCCGGCCGAGCCGGAGCACGCCGCCGAGGAATTTCTCGCCACCGGACGGGAGATGTTGACATACATCAACGACATCACCACGGCGCTCATTAACGAGGCGGCGGCGGAATTCCGCCGGCTTGGCTGCGGGCTCAGAAGCGGCGACGTGGACACGGGCGACTTTAAGGAGGTCGGGAGACAGGAGAAGCTTCCCCGAACGCTGGATGTGGGCAGCTACCACACCACCGAACAGATGGTGATGCGCCTGGCGGAAAGTTACCGCAAAGCCGCCGTGAAGGTAAGCCGCGAACGCTATGGCAAGAAAATCGAACCGGAGGATTTCGCCAAGCTGATCCCGACGCGGGTAAACGAGACTAAAATAAAAATTCTGGAGAATACGCTGCACAACCTTCAGACGGAATACGACACGCACATCCGCAAAACGCAGGCCGAGGCGGACGATCCGGAATTGCCCAAGCTCCGCTCATTCATCTCCATCCCGATGCACTTGTTCGAAATGTCCCGCTGGCTCATCCATTTCTACGAACGGCACGAAAACGAAATCCACTCCGACGCCAGCCGTGACCGGATCAGCTCCATCGTCGATAAAAATACGGTGTTGCGGATTATCGCCGATTTTGGCCTGCACTATGCCCACCGTTACATGATGTACGGCAAAACCATTAGCGAACGGGTGATGACCCGCCTCGCGCGCACCGCCCGCGCCATGGTGACATTGCCGGCACCGGTGGGCCTCCACGCGCGTCCCGCGTATTACGTAACGCTGGTGGTGGAAGAACACGGCACCGATGCCTTTCTGCATGTCGGCGGAAGACGGTTCGACGCCCGTTCGGTGCTGGATCTGCTGGAAGCGGGAGGACTGGCTGCCGACCTCGAGGTAAAAGAAATAGAATTCGAGGCGGACGAGCGGACCCTTGCCGACCTCAAGATTCTGGCCGCCAGCAACTACTGCGAGAACGAGAATATCCCGAAAGAGCTTTACTACATCCGCGTCGCAAGAAACATCATGCCATGAAGGATTTTTTACGTCCCGCCCAGAAAGAGATCCGGACGCTCGCCCCGGCCATAGTCAACATCAACCGGCGGATTTTTGAAAAGCCGGAGCTTAACTTCGAGGAGCATTTTGCCGCCGATCACCTCTGCGCGGTGCTGGAAGCCGAGGGGTTTAAAATCCGGCGTGGCGCGGGAAAGCTGAAAACCGCGTTCGAAGCGGTTTGGCACGGGAACCGCAAGACGCCCGTCATCGCCGTTCTGGCGGAATACGACGCTCTGCCGAATATCGGCCATGCCTGCGGCCACAACATGATCGCCGCGGCCGCGTTCGGCGCCGCCACCGCCGCCAAGTGCCTGCTGGGAAAAAACTGCGGCACGCTCAAAGTCATCGGCACCCCCGCCGAGGAGGGGGGCGGCGGAAAACTCTACATGGTCAAAGGGGGATGGTTCAAAGGGGTGGACGCCGCCATCATGACCCACCCGGCCAACCACACCCGCACCGTGGCGCGGATGCTCGCCGTGCAGGAGTTGGAATTCCAATACTACGGGAAGGCATCGCACGCCGCCGCGCATCCCGAGCTGGGCATCAACGCGCTCGATGCGGTGATCGCGCTTTTCAACGGCGTCAACGCCATGCGGCAGCAGACGCCGAATTTTTCCCGCGTCCACGGCATCGTCAGCCACGGCGGCGACGCGCCGAACATCATTCCCGAATACGCCGCCGCGCGGTTTTTCGTCCGCGGCATCACCATGAAAGATTTCCGCCTGATGATGGATAAAGTCATGGATTGCGCCCGCGCCGCCGCCAAAGCGACCGGCACCCGCCTGAAAGTGGTGAAAGGGGGGTTGGCCTACGAACCGTTCGAGCCGAACCGGACGATGGGGAAAATATTTTCTTCCTATATCAAGCGGCTTGGCTTGATTGAAAGCGGCATACCGGAAAACGAGGAGATAGGGTCATCCGACATCGGCAACCTCTCGCAGGTGGTGCCGTGCCTTCACCCGGAATTCGCGGTGAGCGAACCGCATATCGTGAACCACTCCCGCGAATTCCTGAAAGCCGTGGTGGGCAAACGCGGCGAGGATAACATGCTAAAGGCCGCAACCGCGATGGCGGCAACCGTCTGCGCCCTGATGAGCGACCCGAAACTTGTCCCCGCCGTGCGCAAAGAGTTCGAAGAAAGCAAACGGAAGAACGGCTGAATCATCCCGTTAGCCAATAAATACGGCATTGGGTTGGGGAGCGGCACGTAGGGGGCCGGTTTTAAAAAAGACCTCCGTTATTTCGCGCGGTAGGTGGCCCAAGCGTGATCGGTTTCGTAGATGGTGACGTACGAAGGCGGCACCGGCAGACTCCTTTTCAGCTCCTTAAAAAACCATTCGGCTATCCGCTCGGCGGTGGGGTCCAATTTGGTGAACGGCGGCACTTCATTGATGATCTTGTGATCCAGCATATTCATCAGGCGGCTAAGCTGCTCTTTCACATGGTGGAAATCGACCACCATGCCGTGTTTGTCCAGCTTCTTGGACGCAAACGCGGCCTCCACCGTCCAATTGTGGCCGTGGATATCTTTGCACGGGCCCCAGTGGCCGCGCAACTGATGTGCCGCCGAAAACTGAGCCGTGACCGCAACTTCGTACATTGGTTTCCCTTACGCTGTTTTGCGCTTATCCACAATACCCCGGTCGATGGTGACGGAGCGGGCGGCGCCGGTTTTGGTGTCGCGCGCGCGGACGTTCATGATACCGTCCACGTTGATATCGAATTCCACTTCCACTTTCGGCTCCCCTTTTTTCGCCAGCTCGATGCCGCCGAGGATGAAGCGCCCCAAAGTCACATTTTCCGCCGCGCGGTTGCTGTTCCCCTGCAGAACCTTGATTTCCACCTCGGTCTGGTTATCCGCCACGGTGGAAAACACCTTTTTGTACGAGACCGGAATAGTGGCGTTGGCGGGAATAATCTCTTCGGCGCTTCCGCCTTCGATCTCAAGACCGAGCGAAAGCGGGGTAATGTCCAGCAGCACGGTATCCTCCACCTGACCGCCTAAAATTGCCGCCTGCACGGAGGCGCCCAGCGCGATGCACTCCAGCGGATTCACCCCTCCCAGCGTCTTATCGCCGAAATGTTCGATGATGGCGTCCCGCACGGCGGGGATGCGGGTGGAGCCGCCGGCCAGCAGTATCTTGTCGAGGGTGTTATTATCGAGTCCGCTCTTTTTAAGGGTATCCTTCGCCAACCGGATGACCTTGTTCACGAGCGTGACGGTCATCTGTTCCATTTGCGCCTGGGTGAAGGTTTTGTCGATGTGAATCGGACCATGTTTGTCGGCGGTAATAAAGGGGATGTTCAGCCGGGCCGAATCGGCGTTGGAGAGGGCGATTTTCAGCTTCTCCGCCTCGTCCTTCAGTTTTTGCATCGCCATTTTGTCCTGCGTCAAGTCGATGCCGTGATCGTTTTTAAAGTCGGCCACCACTTTGTCGATAAGCATCTGGTCGATGTCGTCGCCCCCCAGCATGTTGTCGCCGCCGGTCGCCTTCACCTCGAAGACGCCGTCGGCGATGGTGAGCACCGACACATCGAATGTGCCGCCGCCAAAGTCGAAGACCATAACGCTTTGCTCATCGTGCTGGTTGAGGCCATAAGCCATCGCGGCGGCGGTCGGCTCGTTGATGATGCGCAGCACGTTGAGCCCCGCCAGTTTCCCCACCTCTTGAACGGCTTTGCGCTGGAACTGATTAAAGTAGGCTGGCACGGTAATGACCGCGTCGGTGACCGGGTGGCCAAGATGGCGTTCCGCCTCGGACTTAAGTTTTTTTAGGATTTCGGCCCCGATTTGTTCCAGCGGCCAGTCGCCAACGCCCGTGTTGACGGTTTCTTTTTCCCCCATGCGGCGCTTCACCGAACTGAAGGTTTTTTCGGGGTTTAGCACCGCCTGTTTCTTTGCCTTCTGCCCGACGATAATTTCGCCGCCCTTTCCAAAGGCGACCACTGAAGGCATCATCACTTCCCCATCGTCCACTTCAAAAAGGAAGGGAACGCCGTTTTTCACGATGCCGATGGCGCTGGTGGTGGTGCCAAAGTCTATGCCGACGACTTTTTTATTCTGTGCCATTGTATGATTCCGATCGTTTCCGTTGTTCGCGCGGCGTTGTTACGCCACCAGTTTATCCACGTCCAGCCAGCCGACTATGGCGTCTCCCGCGCGGCCGATCCCCTTAATAAATTCCGCCGCTACTTCCCCCACCGCGGCGGAAGCCGGTTCAATACCGCTTTCCGGCAGGCGGATAACGCTGGTTACCGCGTCCACCAGCAGTCCCACCGGCGCGCCAGAAGCCGATTCGGTGATGATGATGCGGGCGCTGGAGGAGAGGGAAACCATCGCCATCCCCAGTTTGACGCGCAGGTTGATCACTGGCACCACATCACCGCGCAGGTTGATCACTCCCTCAAAGTGTCCCGCCACGCGGGGGACATAGGTAATTTCATCGAAGAGAAGTATTTCGCGGGCTTTGGTGATTTCGATGACATATTCCTCGGCGCCAAGACGCATGCCGACGAACTGGCGCAGATCATCCCGCTTTTCCGGGACTTCTTCCCTTTCCTGGCGGATGCGGAAGCGGCTCATGCGGGCACGGCCGGCCTAGATGGCCTTAATGGCTTCGTCTTCGCTCTCGTATATATTGAAGAGGCGGGTGAGCCCCACGGTCTGCAACACGCTCTTCACCGCATCGTTGGGACGGACGAGGGCGAACGTTCCTTTGCGCGAAAGAACGGTTTTGTAGACGGAAACGATAAACCCGACGCCCGCGGAATCAATCATGCCCACCCCGCTCAGGTCGATCAGGAACTTGTCGGTGGAGGATTGAACCATCTCCGCCTTGATCGTTTCACGGATATCGTTAAGGTGGTTGAAAACAACATCTCCCTGTACGCTGAACAGCGTTACGCTTCCGGCTTTCCTGATTTCACATTTCATGGCAACGGTATCCCAAATCTTGTTTGCGGAGAAGTGCGCGCCGTCAAGCTGTGTCCACCGGCGCGAACCCTATTACACTCTTAGACGGCGATTTTACTAGAATCCGTGCCTCTTTCCAAGCGCAATAAACGGCCCGCGCAATTACCCCTCCGGCGTCCTCATCCGTAATGATTCAAAGGGTCCAATCGTATAAGCGCACTTTTGTTGACTCTTCCCGATGGGGGGTGTTATCGTTACCCCCATGCAAAAAACAAGAGCGGCGTTAACTTTGTGCGCTGCGGCATTCCTTTTCGCTTCGTGCGGGAGCATTCTTCCGGATAAGCTATGGTACCCGGTCGACGAAGATCCGCCCCCCCCAAAGAGAGAACAAAAAGCGGACGCCCCTAAGCCCGCACCGGCGGCGGAAAAGCGGCCGCAAGCGGCCCGCGCGGAAGAGAGGGACGTCCCATTGGAAGAAGGGGATGCCGTGATGTTTGGTCAAGCGCCAAAAGTGGAGAGCGCGTCCCCCGGTTCGGCTTCCGCCGCAAAACCAGCCGGGGCCAGCGCCGCTCCTTCCTCGCTGAATAACGAGGCGTCCGTGCCGGATAAACCGGAACGGCTGGCCAACCCATTGGCCATGATATTGCCCGCGCCCGATCAGAAAGTAGCCCCACCTCCGCCCGTGGAGGCGCGTGACAGTTCTCTTGGAGTCAACGCGATAGCCCGAACCTTTGCCATGCCGTATGACCAGGCGTGGGAAAAAACGATTGAAGTGATGCTTGCGGCCCCGCTGACGGTAATCGACAAAAGCAGCGGAATAATCATAACCGAATGGATGGTTCAGCAACGGACCGGCGGCGGGATAGGCGCCGGCATTTTCGGCGACGGCCAGCGGACAATCCGTTACAAGTATTCTGTAAAGCTGCACGATGGCGATGGCGGCACGGAAGTGGCGGTTATTCCATACACCCAATATTCAGAAGGCCGGCAATGGCTTGACGGCAAGCCGCGCCGGATGCTCAGCGAACATTTAATGCGCCTAATCGTGGCGAAAATGGAAGGCCAATAATGCCCATTTACGAATTCAAGTGCAACAAGTGCGGGCATAAGTTTGAAGAACTGCGGCTTTCCAGCAGCGGCTTTAAAGATGTCGGTTGCCCCAAATGCGGCGCCAAAAAGGTGACAAAGGAAATGAGTTCGTTTGCCGCGTCGGTTCCCGCATCCGCTTCCGCGCCCCCGTGCGGCGGCACCCCTCCCCGGGGCGGGTGCGGCGGCGGCATGTGCGGAATGCATTGAAAGCAGGCGTTATGATGTACGGAAAACGGGCGCATCCCGGAGTGTTGACGCGGGCCATGGCGGCTGTGTTGACCGTCGCCGCCGTTTTGGCGGGTGCGGGTTGCCAAACGCCGGGAAATGCCGGTCCATCGGCGGCCGTTGAAAACGAGCTTGCCGCGCGGATTAAAAAAATCACCTATATGACTGAAAATAACCGTTCCATCGTGAAGGTCTTCGGTTCGCGTAAATTTGAATATACCGCCTACAAACTGGCCGATCCATTGCGGTTGGCGGTGGAAATTCCCAACGCCACGCTCGATTTTGAACCGCGCCATATCGTTGTCGACGGCAAAATAGTTTCCGGCATGATGGTTGTCCGTTTTCCAAAGGTTAATTCGGTTCGCCTGGAGCTGGAACTTCTGGCCGACGCGCCATTCAAACTGACGCAGAAACCGGATTATCTTGAAGTGCAATTGTCTGAAGGGGCCGCCACCGTGCAGCCACGGGCGGCGCAGGGGCCTTCCGTTTCCGCCGCGGCCGCCGCAGACAACAAGGGAACGGGCGATCTTGATGCGCTAAGGGCCGAAAACGAAACCCTCCGCGCCGACAACCTGACGCTGCGGAAAGAATCGCTTCGGCTGGAAGAGGAAAATCAGCAGCTGAAAAAAGTGCAGGCGGAGAATGGAAAGCAGATGGAAGAGGCCGCCGCGCTCTCCCGTTCGTTGCAGGCGCGCGTTATTTTCATGGAAGAACAAGTGAGCGGTTTACAAGCTAAAGTCGGCAATGCCGGGAGCGGGGAGCCGCGCACCGCCGGGCCGTCGATAGCCTTGGGTGGAGCGCCGTTGGCGGTTCCCGTGCCCGTACCCGCGCCGTTGCCGTCCCCCATAGCCGCCCCCATCACGGCAACCGAAAAGCCGGATGATGAAAAGGTGAAGATGGGGGTTAATCAGGCTGTGGCCGCTTGGCTGAACGCGTGGCGGGAAAAGAATTTGGGCAAATACGCTTCGTGCTATGCGGCAGATTTCCGCGGGCAGGATATGGGGCTGGATGGCTGGCTGGGCGATAAGAAAACAAAATTTTCATCTGGCCGGAAATTCACCATCGCCGCCGACAACGTGAAAATCGGCATAGGGCCGGATGGCATTGCCACCGTGGTGTTTGAACAGACCTACAAGACGGGCGCATACCAGGATCGCGGCCTTAAGCGGTTGCGGCTTCGAAATCAGGGCGGCATTTGGCTTATCGTTTCCGAGGAGTGGAGCCCGCTCTAGTCCGCTCTCCCGCCAGTACGCCCTTAATAAGGCTTTTTTTTCGCTTGTGGGATAATCACTCTCGAACTCCCCGCAATTTTGGTAAAATACAAAGATATGGGATTGCGAGGACGTTTTGACCGCTGGGTATTCATCACCGAAACCCAGGTGAAGGTGGCCTATCATAATTATGTGGTGGAACGCGCTTTCATCGCGCGCGGAGCCGGCGTCGCGCCCCCATTTCCCTTTTCTCCGCAACTGACCGCGGGCGTTATCATCCTCATGTTATTAATAGCGGGCGGCGCCGCGTTTATCACCCGTATGCCGGCCGTGGCGGCGTTGCCAAACGTTGCCATGCCGGTTATTTCGAACGCCAACTTTCCGGCGCCGAAAGCGTCTGCCATCCCGGTGCCCCCCCCATCGCCGCCGGATTATGCGATTGCCGTGGACAAATCGAACAAGCTGCTGTTGGTTCTCAAGGATGATGGCGATTTCTACACCGTCATCCGCCAATTCGACATATCCCTCGGCAGGATTGTCGGCACCAAAGAGCGCGAGGGGGATATGCGGACGCCGGTCGGTTTTTACCGGATCACCGAGGTCAAAGATGGCAGGCTTTTGCCCAAAATCTACGGCCCAAAGGTGTTCGTCACCAACTACCCCAATTCATTTGATGTGGCGCAGGGGCGTACGGGCGGCGGCATTTGGCTGCACGGCAGCGGCCAAGGTAAACGAACACCCGACACCCACGGATGTGTGGTGTTGGACGATGAAAGCGTAAGATCGCTCGAACAGTGGATCCGGGTAAATACCCCCGTGGCCATCTTTCCCGATTCCTTCCGGCTTCCGGTACAGGGGGGACGGCTTGATAAAAAGTTCCTTTCAATGGAATTTTTCTACGGCGACACGGCCACACCTTCCGCCGCCGGTTAGCCCGTTTTTCCTTCAGTGCGTTGGCAGGTTGGCCAGCTCGATCCGGTTAGCCAAATCCTCGCCGAGGAACCGGCTGCCGACCATCTTGGCCCGCTCAGGTGAATCGGTGAAGTAGAAACGGCGCCCGCCGCCGGGAGAACCCCGCTCAAGCCCGCTTTCGCGCAGCATCTCACGCAGTTTTATCGCGATGGCGTAAGCCGAATTTATCAGCATAACCGAGGGGCCGCACGTTTTTCCTATGACCCCTTCCAGGAGCGGATAATGGGTGCAGCCGAGAATGAGCGTGTCCACGCTGCCCCGTTGAAACGGCTCCAGATAAATTTTCGCCACTTCTTCGGCCACGAGGTTGCCGGTCCACCCTTCTTCGGCCAACGGCACGAACAGAGGACAAGGCCGGCTGATCACCCGGGCCGCCCCCCCGGCCAGCAACAGCGCTTCATATTGTCCCGATTGTATCGTCGCGTAAGTGCCGATGACGCCGATTGTTCCGCGTTGGCTGCGGCGGAGAGCTTCTTCCACCCCCGCTTCGATCACGCCGAGGATCGGCAGGGGGAATTCGGCCCGCAACGGCTCCATGCTGGTTGCCGAGGCGGAGTTGCAGGCGACCACCACCGCTTTTACATCTTTCGTAAGGAGGAAGCGCGTATTATCGATGGAGTAGCGGATCACCGTTTCGGCACTTTTTGTGCCATAGGGGACGCGCGCGGTGTCCCCAAGGTAAACGAGGTCTTCGTTGGGCAGCAGGCGGGCCACCTCGTGCAGCACGGTGAGGCCTCCGATACCCGAATCGAAAATGCCGATGGGCCGTTTATCCATGCTACTCCCGCCGGTATCCCGCCAAGGCCTCACACCCCATGCGGGTGATGGGACGTTCGATGTCCAGGTGTCCCGCCAGCGTTTTAATCTCTTTTCCCTCAACCAATATCGACACCGAATCGGCGCTGAAATTTGCCATTGCGGTCTTGCAGATGGATGCAGCGGAAATAATCTCGGCGGTAATGCCGCCCGGGTGGCGGGTGACGATGTTCATGTCAAAATCAAGGTAGAGGTTTCTGTCAACGCCGGTAAAAACCCGCCGCAACGTTGCGTTTTTCGGCAAAGTGGGGGTTAGCGGCGCGGCGGTGGGGCCCGCGATGAGGCGGTTGATCGCCTCTTTGACGCGGTTTTCCAAAAGATCGCCAAGGGGGATTTGGGCCGTTTCGGGCGCCAGAAGCCCGGCACTCTCAAAATAAAGCGAAACGGTCATCAGCAAGGGCCCGCTGGTGGGTTGCTGCGGCGGCGCGGCCACGGGGGGCGGAGGCAACAACGGCGGCACCGTTTCGGCCCGCACCGGAAACGCCGCTGTGGCCAGAAGCAGGAGAAACGCGATTATTTTCATTGCGTCACTTTTTCTCGAAGACCGTTATGGCGTCATACAGCGCCTGCCCTGCGCGCTCGAAAAAGCCGGGTGCGGCGGCAACGGTCCCATCGGCCGCGGCTTCTATCGCGGCGGCGGGCATGTTGACGCCATGAAATAGGTAGAGAGGAGCGCTAGCGGCGAAAACCCGCATCTCGGGGTAAATCGCCTGAAGCGCCGTTTTCAGCTGTTCGCCCAACCGCCGGTTATTTGCCGAAAAATTACGCGCGGAAGAACGCCACGATCTCGCGGGCGCGTCGGCTGGATCGGGGAGGTAAATCCCCAGGCCGCGCGTCTGTCCGGTGCCCGCCGGTACCGCATGAATCGCCAGGTAAAGGTCTCCCTCCGCCTGATTGGCGGCGGCCGCTTTTTCGCGCTGGCGCGGATCTTTGTCGGCCGGGGAAATAATCAGCACCGCTACGGCCTGTCCATTCTCCCGCTCAATAATATCCTTGAGCGCAGCGGCGATTTTTTGGCAAAACTCTTTTTCCTGCGAGGCGCCAGGCCGGATCAATCCTTCCTCCGGCTCGTGTCCGGCGTCCAGCACGATCACATGTGTGGCGGTCAGCGGCACGGCGTGCGCGGCCCGCGGCAGCAGGGCGAAGAGCGCGGCAAAAAACCAAAAAAGCATTGGCCCATTATAGCGGAAGGGGCGGCGGAATAAACATCCGCCAATCCGGTAAGGTATAATCGAAAAGGTGGACAACAGAAAAATCGTGTTCCGGGCGGACGGGTCGAAAAAGATCGGCTTTGGGCACCTCGTTCGCTCTGCCGTGCTGGCGGCCGCCTACCGCGAAAAAGGGTTCGAGCCGCTTTTCATCACAGCCGGGACCGATGAGGCGGTTGAGAATTTTTTTGCCGCGCGCGATATCGCGTTCGTAAAAACGCCGGCTTCGGCCGGAATCGAGGCGGCGCGGTTCCATCTTGATGCCATGCGGACGTTTGGCGCGCGCGCCACCGTGCTGGACAGCTACGCGCTGGATGATGAATCCCGCCGGATGCTCAAGGCGGGAGGCGTGTTAATCACCGCCGTGGACGACGTTTACACGCATTATACACACGCCGATATCGTGATAAATCACAACCCTTCCGCCGATGCCGGCCGATACGGCGGATTTGCGGGCCTAAAACTTGTCGGGCCGAAATATGCGCTCATCGATCCCCGGCTGGGCGCCGTTCGCGCGACTAAGAAACCGGAGCAGCCGTACCTGCTTGTCATGCTGGGCGGGACGGACAACCTCGACCAAATGGGGCGCGTACTCAAGGCCTTGGACAAGGTGGAGGGGGACTTTGCCATCACCGCTGTTGGCGGCGGTTATACCGCCCCGGCCGCGGCGCTGAAACTTCGGCACCGCAACCGGATTCTTTCATTCACCAATGAGCTGCCGGAATTAATGGCCTCATGCGACGCGGCGGTTAGCGCGGGCGGCGTCACGTGCATGGAGTTGGCGGCGCTGGGCAAACCGTTCATGGTGCTGGTGACCGACCGCCACCAAGCCAATAATGCCGCAGCTTACGTGGCCAAAGGATGCGCCCGCCATGCCGGCAACGCATGGGAAATATCGGATGACGAATTAACCGCCGCCATAGCCTTGTTCGTCGCGCGCAAGGAGCGGTGGCCCGCGATGGGGGATGCCGGACGGATGCTGGTGAACCCGCGCGGCGTGCATGAGGTGGTGGCCGCCACCGCCCTCGCCATGGCCTCCTGCTGACCCGGATCACCCTACCCCGTTTTTGCATAAATCAGGTTGACGGCATGTTGTCATATGTGACAACATGCCATATATGGCGGTGGATGACAAGAACGACTAGGCCCGTTTCATGGATCAAGGCCGCGCTGAAGGAGTTCAGGGGATTTCCGGAAACGGCACAGTCGATATGCCTTGCGGCGCTGACAATCGCCGCTGAAGGCGGCAAGGCGGATATGGCGAAGCCGATGAAGGGCCTCGGTGCGGGAGTCTTTGAAATTGCGTTGCCATATCGGGGCAATGCTTTTCGGGTGGTCTACGCGGTGCAGATCGGTGAAGAGCTTTGGGTTGTCCATGCGTTCCAGAAGAAATCCGCACAGGGGGTTAAAACTCCTAAACATGAGATTGATTTGATTAAGGACAGATTGAAACAACTGAAGGAGATGTTGCCATGAAAGGTAAAGGGTTGGTAGTATTTCGCGGAAGTGGGAATGTTTTCCGCGATCTAGGCCATGAGAACGCGGACATCGAACAATTCAAAGCTATCTTGGCCGCCGAAATCATAAAAGCGCTCGACCGGGAGGGTTTGACCGTGCGCGGTGCGCAAAGCCGCACCGGGGTTGCGGCGGCCGACTTTTCCCGCATCCGCAATGCGGCCCTCGGACGGTTTACCGTCGATCGCCTCATGTCGATTATCAATAGGCTCGGATCGCGGGTAGAGGTGAAAATTAAAGTGCGGCGCGTTGAAACGCTTGGCATGCAGGTATAACGTTCCAATCACGAAGCCGAAGAAAGGCATAAAATAGCAATTTCACGCCCCCCCTTTTTTTCTCTTCGCCGCCGGAGAATGGCATCCCGCCAAATGCTACAAATCAAGATTTGGCCCCGTTCCCGCGTTCCGTTGCCCATTAGGTGAAAATCTTACCCTTTCGAGGTATATGCAGATTCTACCGACAGGTGTAGGATTGCGGTAGAGGGAATTATGAAAGCTTATTACATGGCAGTGTGCGCGTCTCTTCTGACTATCAGTCATATCATCTAATTATGCTTATGCCGATACGGTCACTTTAGATGATGGGATTGTCTTAAATGGTGCCATTGTTGGAATGGATAACACTTCTATCGTCATCAAAACGAAGGCGAGGATCTTTTCAATTAACAAAGATGAGGTTAGGTCGATAAATGTAAAAATTGGGACTTTAATAAAGGCATCACTAATGACGGATATACGTTTTCAAACAAAGTCGTCGAAGTTGATGAATCTGCGGTTGCAGGTTGCCAATTTATTGCCTTAGTAGCTGGTACAAGTTCGGGCAATTTGGTTGCACACGCGAAAGAAGATGCACTTGGGCAGACCGCAAATAACGGCAGTACTCATATTGTATGGAGCCCCGCAACGGGTGGGGCCGCATTGGTCTTGTCTGGGCGGACTTATGATTGCAGCAAAGGCTCTAAAGGCCATAAAGCGGAAGAGTACAAGACAAAGCGGAGTCAGATAATTAAAGAATACTGATAACGCCGCTCTAGTGGAAAAGGGGGACGGGATCAGATATTGCTCTGTAGCATTTGTCGGGGTGCCATTTAGACTTGCGATAAAGCCCGCCTTTCCATATAGTTTAAGTATGGATGCTTTGGTAGAAAAAATCACGCGGAGAATTGCCGAGGCGATACACCCCGACAAAATCATTCTTTTTGGCTCCCGCGCCAAAGGCACGGCCACCGAGGAAAGCGACGTTGATTTAGTCGTGGTCTATTCGGGGCCGAAATCAAGACGTGAAATCGAGGTGGAGATTGACAGGCTTTTTAATGACCGTGATTTCTCCATGGATGTTTTCGTTATGCGGCCAGATCATCTTGAAGATTATAAAAAAGTTGTGAATACTTTAGCCTACGAAGTAAGCCATAGGGGTGTCGTTTGTTATGGTTGACAGAAAACGAACGGCTGTCGAGCATTGGCTCACAAAGGGGGAAAATGATCTAAGGGCCGGCCATGCGTCCCTGCAGGCCAACCCTCCCATTACCGAGGACGTATGCTTTCACTCCCAACAGGCAATTGAGAAATCCCTAAAAGCCTTTTTGGTAGAAATGGGCACAGAATTTCCAAAAACCCATGACTTGACGAAACTGGTCAGACTTTGCGGAAAGTCTGATGAGGCTTTTCTCGAACTGATTACACTGGTGGAAGGTATGACTACCTACGCTGTAACGGAAAGATACCCCGACGATTGGCGGGAAATTCTGCTGGACGAAGCGCAGGAAGCTATTGGCAAGGCCGAAAAAGCAGTGGCGTTTGTAAAAAGAAAAATCAAATAGTAGGCTGCGCCGCCTGCCCGCCCGCACCCTTAAAAGGCGTTCAATAATGGTCATATGGGAGATGCCGGGAAAACATGATTACCGTTGAAATATGGTCGGACTTGGTCTGCCCGTTTTGCTACATAGGCAAACGCACCTTTGAGACCGCCCTTGGCCGGTTCGCGCACAAGGATCGAGTAACTATTACTTGGAAAAGTTTCGAGCTGGATCCGGGCGCGATATTTAAGCCGGGGGTTTCCATCCACGAGTCGCTGGCGGCCAAATACGGTCAGTCCGTGGAATGGGCGAAGAAAGCCACTGCGCAGGTGGCGGACATGGCGGCCGGCGCGGGCCTTACGTTCGCCCTTGACCGAACGGCTCCCACGAACACGTTCAACGCCCATCGCCTGGTGCATCTGGCGGCCAAATACGGCGCTCAGGACAAGGCGGAAGAACGGCTTTTTGCCGCCTATTTTGTTGAAGGAAAACAAATCGGCGACAGGGCGGTTCTGGCGGAACTGGCGGGGGAGATCGGCATTCCACCGAATGAAACGGCCACACTGTTGGATGGCGGCGGCTATTCCAAGGAAGTGCGGGACGACGAGGCGGAAGGGCGCGAACTGGGCGTCAACGCCGTCCCCTGTTTTATCATCAACAGGAAGTATATGGTGAAGGGAGCCCAGCCGCCCGAAGCGCTCTTGAAAGCTCTGGAAACCGCCGCGAAGGATTAACCCGCCCCTTCGAGAGGGCGCGGGCTATGCCTCGCGCTTGATGGCGCAACCGACGGGGGCGGCGGTTTTCACCGCCACGTCGCGGTCGTGCAGCACATCCTCCAACGCATCGCGCAGGGGCTGGCGCTTCACGCGGCGTTCGCTCTGCCAGCAGTCGTCTATTTTTCCGGCGTAGCGGACGGCGCCCGTTGCATCCACCACAAACGCTTCGGGGATTGTGTCCGCCTCGTAAGCAAGCGCAACCGTGGCATCCTTGTCGCGCAGGTAGGGGAAAAGGTATCCTGCGGCGGCAGCCCGCTTTTTCATATTGTCCATCGAGTCTTCAGGGTGCGCAGCTTCGCTATCGGAATTAATGAGAACGAACGCCACCCCTTTCGACGCATACCGTTGCGCCATCTTTTTTATCCGTTCTTCGTAGGAACTGACGTAGGGGCAGTGATTACACCAGAAGAGGATCACCGCCGCTCGGCGTCCCCCCAATATTTCCGTAAGTGTATGGTTCTTTCCATCCACTCCGGGCAAGTCGAAGGTGGGCGCCAGTATCCCAGTTCGTATAGCTTCTTTCATAAATGCACCGGTAATACATTGTTTTAAAAAGTGAACTCTTCTCCCTATCCATTGATTTCTGATTGTACCATTGAGCAAACGGAATTCACAGCTTTTGTGGCAAAAAACCGCTTTATAGTTGAAAAGTAACGGTTTTTGCGCACCTCGGGCATGTATTCGGTTTACAATCGCTTCATCAAATTGTATTATATTGCCCATTGAGATTAACAGTTTGAAGATGGTTGAATATGAACGGTTGTGCATTTAAACGGCCAACCCGTTTTCAGGAGGGCGTATGCCGGAGATTGTCGCCGATTTGCATTTGCATTCGACATTCTCCGACGGGCTGAATAGTCCCGAAGAGCTGGCCCAACTGGTCGTCGACAAGGGGCTCAAGGCCTTTTCCATCACCGATCACGACTCCGTCAAGGGGATTGAACAAGCCAAAACCGACAAAGCGACGCTCATTCCCGGCATTGAACTGACTTCCACCCTTGAGGGGAAAGAAGTGCATCTGCTCGGTTATTACATAAACACCGCGTATGCCCCGCTTTTGGAAACGCTGGACAACATAGCCGCGCGGCGTGAAAAACGGCTGCTGGATATTGTGGACAAGCTCAACACCGCCGGCAAAGTGCGGCTGGATAAGGACGAGCTGGCGGAATCGCTGGAAAAACGATCCTACAACCGGCTGAACCTTGCCCGCTTCATGGTGAAAAAAGGGCTGACCCCGAGCGTCGAACGCGCCTTTAACCTCTATATTGGCGATAACGCCACCGCTTACGAGGCGGTGAACTTCTTCTCGCCCGTGGCCGCTATCCGGCTGATCCACAAAGCGGGGGGCATCGCTTTCCTCGCCCACCCGTATTCCAACAACACCTCCGCGCTGATACCCGAGTTGGTGGAGTGCGGGCTGAACGGCATCGAGGCGTTCCATCCGTCGCATACCTTGGCAAGCGTGGAAAAATGCTTCGACTGGGCAAAACGTTTCAAGATCGGTCTTTCAGGCGGGAGCGACTTTCACGGCAACGCCAACTCACCCCGCAAAATTTTGGCCGCCGGCCTTACCGGCGAGCGGCTGGTGGAATTTATGGCGCTCAATCCGCTGCGCGACTTCGTCGCCGCGTAACTCATTTATGGGAAGGAACAGAACGGAATGAAAGTGAAGAAAGAAGTTGTCCGCTATCTCTCTAAAAGGATAGTTGGCCGTCTGACCGAAAAACAGGCTATCGAATTCGATTGCGATGCAGAATCGGTCATAGACGTTGTGGAAGGCGCCATCTTAAACGACCTGGGAGTGGAAGAACGCTTGAACGAAGAAGTGAAGGCGATTCTCGCCGAGCAGGAAGGCTCGTTGGGCGAAAACAATATCAACTACCGCAAAATGTTCCAGATGGTGAAAAACAAGCTGGCGCGCGAAAGGGGGCTGATACTGTGAGGTTGTCGAGAGAAAAAATAAATCACCTCTCTCAGGTGATCCTTAAATCGTTGCTGGCCGACGACCGGGTGGAATACTTCCTGGAGGAAAACGAAGTCCGGCTGGAAATCGTGCGGGTGATGCAGGACGAAGTGAAGATCGAAGAAGATATCGAACATGCCGTGCGCAAGACCATCGGATCCTATGGCCGCGACATCCGCGAAGGAAGCGCCGAATGGGATGTGGTGTATCAGCGCCATTACGCCGAGGAATTCAAGAAGCGGCGCGGCATCAATATCTAGCTGTGGTGGATCGGATGTGTAATCGCCGGCGGCTGGCAACGGCCGCCGGTTTTTTATTCTTATGGATTGATGGATGGATTCGTTGACGGCGCGTGGCCGCTATGATACCTTCCCATCCGTGCTTTCGACATGGCCGGTGTAGCTCAGGGGTAGAGCAACTGATTCGTAATCAGTAGGCCCGGGGTTCAATTCCCCGCACCGGCTCCATTTTTTCAAATATGTACATGGCCTGTCTCAACCCCTAAAAATAATGGTTCCCCTATGGTTCCCCGCAAGGGAAAGTCATGATCCACCCCCGCGCGTCTTTCCAAGTTATAAAGTCTCATTCCATCCGCATAAATTCAGGGTGAAACGCATTTCATCCCTGAAAATTCCCTGCTAGCGGGGTTTTTCCCGTATATTTCCCATTTACCCACTCTCTCGCGGGCGCGTTTTGGCTGAAAAATCACTGGGGGATGAAATGTTCTTTCCGCAATTCTTGGCGGCATAAAACATTTTTTGGGTTTATTCACGGGTTTTTCATCCCCGCGCCCGTCAACGGGGCGGATAATTTCCCTGTAATCTGGTGGATGTGGAAAAGGTGGCGAGGTAGGTTTGACTTCCGTTCCCTTTTCGTGCGATTCTACGGATGACGAAGGTGGAGAATGCTGTTCAGGGGCCGCGCCGCCGGGTTCTATATGTTCGCCTGAACCGGACATGTACATTTTTTCTATGTGGAATCAGGGCGGAGCGTTTCGAACGTTTGAGTGTAGGCCGTTTGGTTCGCAGTCTTAGATTGATAATCAGGCGCAGCAATCACTCGTCGCCCGTTTTTTCGATAGTAGGATTTTGGCCCATTGTGCGGAGCGGGAGGCGTTCCGCCACTATCCTTGGGGATGAGAGTAGACCCCTCTTGGAGTAATGGGCCTTTTTCTTTTCCGGGTTTTTTTCCCGCCCACGCCGCCGTGCGGGGATTTGTTGCCGCCTCCCTCCATCATTTGTCTATGACGATAACAAGCGGCATCCCTTTATCAAAAATCTCCCTGCTTATTCCGCGCTCTTTGCAGTCGCGGATTACAGCATCTTCGGCACTCTCGCCGGGTTCACCTTCCACGCACCAAAGATCCGTTTTTTTATCTTCGGTTTTCTCTTCCAGCTTTTCAATCCGTTTTTCAATTCCGCTCATAGTCAATTCCTTTCCAGTTCTTCTAAGGCTTCCTCATGGCTGGGTATTTCGTAATCTTCGGGAAAGTCCGCCAATGTTAAGGGCGGTTTATCGTCACCTCTTACGTCATTCAGAAACTTTATATATTCCTCAAGCTTTTTTTGGTCGGTACGAGTGCCTTCAAGCTTTGTAATGCGTTTTTCAATGTTACTCATGGTCGTTTCCCTTTCAATGATTTGTTTTCGCTTTTGGCTTCCAACGCTGAAAGCCGTTTTTCCAACTCGTCTATTTCGACAATCCGCGCCTGTGCGCCAATTGCCTGTAGCAATGTCGCCGCCTGATCCGGCGTAAGCGTACCGGCTCCCATCGCCTTGATAATCGCGTCCCCCTTTGCCGTAAGCGTGGGGCCGGAAACATCCACCGATACCGCGCCGTCAACCGCCCTCATCGGGGGGATGATCCGGTCAATGCAGATTCTTAACGCCGCCGTGTCCCCCTCAAGCGCGTTTTTAACAAGTATGTCCACCAGTTCCGGGGCGCGTTCGCTTAACAGTTCCCGGTAGGCTGTGCGCTTATCCGGCGAACCTTTGGGCTTTCCCTTTGGGTTCCCGCTTTTTCCACGTTTGAATTTCGCCATGCATTAATCTCCTGTAAATTTCCTGCAAATATCAGGCGGAAAGCTCCCCCTGAAACATCATCTTTGCCCTGTGTAGCATTCGCAGTTCATCCGCGCTGGGGTTCACATCCACCAAGGCGGCGCACTCTTTGAGGCTATACACCACCCCAGCGGGCCGGAGCCGCACACCACGCACGGAGGCCTTGTCGCGCACAAGATAAATCCAGCCGTCCACCTTGCGGCTGTAGATACGCCTGATCCCCCGGTCGAGGTAGCGGACATACCGGGCGGCCTGTAGGTTCAACTGCGTCCACGTCCGGCAAGCGGCCACGAACGCCGGGAAGGTTTGGGGGTATGGCTGATTCCCCCGGCGGGCCGCAAGCCATAGCCGGTTAAGCTCCGCGTCAGCCGCTACGATCCGCCGATGAAGTCCCGGCCATGCTTTGGCTATCAGTTCCCCGGTTCCGTCAGGGGTCAGCCGCGCCGCCCGGTTCCGGTGCCTGTCGGTCACGCGCTGGAAGTCGGCTTCCGGTGCCGGGCCGGGGGTGTCCGGCTTCACGGTCTCAATAAACGCCGCGCCCTTCAATGCGCCGCCGCAAGCGTGGCATCTATCCCATGCCGGGTTTACATATGCTTCGCATCCGGGGCACTTCATATCATCCCCCCGTGGAAACTTTCAGGGAAACAATCAGGAAACAAATTGTTTCCGGGGGTGGAAACTTTGGCCTGAAAGTTTCCTGTGCTGGAAACAATTATCCCCTTTGTTTGCAAGGGTGAAGCGGTGAAAGTTTCCATTTCCGCATGGGCAACGTTGCACAAGAAAAACAGGAAACTTTCGGGGGTGTATGGAAACCTTTGAGGAAACAATTGGGAAACTTTCATAATCCCCCCGCCAATTCCATAAGGGTGTGGGCACCCGGCGAAGTCTTTTTGATGGCACCCGCATCTATAAGCCGCTTTTTCATTTTGGAGATTGTGGATTTTGTAACGCCGATTTCTTCCGCCGCATCGGTAACGCTGATCCCGCCGGTCTCTTCAATCAGCTTCACAAGGCGGCTTTCCGTGTCTTCCTCCACGTCTTTGAGCGTCCAAGTGAAAAACCCATCCGCCCCCTTTACCAGTTTGGCCGTGAATGGTTTGACGGTATCGCCATACACCCCCCGCGCCTTCGTAAAGTCCACGCGAAAATATGCGCCGTCCTTGTAGTCTTCATCCGCCTTTGACAGTTTGAGGGTTATATCCAGCGCGTCTTCCCGCGCCCCGGTGCCGCGCTGATCTCCATTCTTTCCGGCGTGGTGTACCAGCAGGACGGCCACGCGCCGCCGCCGACACGCCATGATGAAAGGGAAAAACGATTCCCGCCAATCATCACCCTTGTCTTCCCGGATTCGGGTCAGGGCCGAAAGGTTGTCTATAATCAGGACGCGGATTAAAGGATTTTCGTCAAGGTACGAAAGGATCGCTTTTTGGATTCCATCATCGGTGATATTCAAGTCCCGATCCGCTTCTTGATAAAAAATTTCATGGGAGAGCGTCAGGAGCGGAGCCGTTGGGGGGGCAACCATAAAACCGCTTAATCTTTCCCGTAGGTCGGCCAGTGGCATTTCCCCATCAATGTAGAGCACCCCGCACGGATTCAGTACGGGCCAGCGCATAAACGGTTTACCGCACGCAATACATACCGCAAGGGAGAGGCCGAAAAAGGTTTTCCCAAGTCCACGCGGCGCGTACACCATCGCAAGGCATCCCGCTTTCAGCCAAGCAAGAATCATTACCAGTGGCGGGATTTCGGTCTTTAAAACTTGCGGCCAATTCAGAATCACCTTATCAAGGCTTCGCTTCTTTTTGTCCGCTCGCTCCGCGTCTTCCCCCATTTCCTGCAAGCAGGGGATCAGGTCGGCAATCACCGCGCCACGTTCCGCGCCATTTTTCAGGTTCGCCCGCGCATCGACAAGCGCGTTTTCAAGTCGCTGTTTTTGATACGCCTCTTTCACGATGCGGGCGCACGGCTCCACCATTGCGCTGGTGGGTATGGCCTCCATGATCCCCACAAGGTAATTTAATTCCCCGCGCCCATCGCCGCCGCGTTTTTGTATTTCGGCGGACAAGGTGCCAAAGCCGATAGGCTCCCCACGATCCGCAAGGTGAATCATGGCCGCGTAAATCATCCGGTGCCGGGGGATGGAAAACTCTTCCCCGTTGGTCAGGTGTTCCCGCGCCGTGACAAGGGCCGCATTTGGGAGCGGCTTATCCCCCTCGAAAAGCACCCCTCCTAAAACGGATATTTCCGCTTCGGCAAGAGGGCTATTTTGTACGGCGGCGGCGGTGTTCATCGGCTCCCCCTTCTCTGAAGAAGGCAGCCCGCGCGGCGGTAGGCGGCCAATGCCCGCAAGAAGAGGGGCCGGTTGTTTTGAGCGGCATAACCGGCGGCACGGCGGGCGGATCGTGCTATACTCCGGTTGTCGATCATCCTAAAGGCCGGTAAGTGCTTCCTCATTTTCCGGCCTCCCTGATTTCCTTAATCCCCCGATCATCCGCCAAGAGGCCGGGGGCGCGTTTGCCCGCGTTCATCACTTGCCCCCGTGGAATTCGGAAGTTGTATTGAATGTTCGGGAATTCATCCACGCTTCGAGATCAGAACGTCTATACAGAATGCGCCCGCCGCTCTTGATAAATTTAGGGCCGCCGCCGGTAACGCGCCATTTTGCCAACGTGGAAGGTTGACGGCCTATTTCCGCCGCCGCTTGTTCAGGGGGTAATTTGGGATCGTTTTCTAGTGCTGTTTTCATTGTCTGCCCTTTCGGTTTTGTTCGGCGTTATTGCCAATCTTTCCGTCAAGGTAAAACATGAAAAACGGGAACAAAATTCCCGTCTCAGGCAAGAAAACAGTTTTCTTGGGTGAGGAGGGGGTTTATTTCTTTTGGGGACGGCGGCCCGGCTTGCGGTTTGGACAAAGGTCTTTAATCCATCCCCTGATAACTTGTTCACCGTATGCTTCATTATCGCAAGCCCGGCTAATGCTGTTTGTTCTTATCACGTCTTCAATTGTCATTTGCGGATTTGCTTCCCAAAAGGCAGACGCTACCAATTTGGCATTTTCGCGACGTCTGTTGTTTATAAGGTGCCTACCGCTTCTTGGTTCCGTCTCGGTCGATGATTCATAGACATACATTTCAGCGGAGTCAGCTCCTATAAAAGAGCCTGAATGATGAAATTCCTTCATAATACTTTTCAAAGCATTACCGGGGATTTCCGCATGACGTAAAAAGAGATCAACAAATTCCAAGTACCCATCTTCATCTCTTTGAGCTTCATAAATGGAGCCGGGCAACTCGGCATTAAAACTAGTCCGTAAATAATTCCCTAGGCGGAACTCTTTAAAATATTCTTCCCGTGTTGCTTTGTTGAATGGCGCGGTGGGGGCGTCAATTTTTTGCTCCTTTTTTTTAAGGCTTGCGTAGACCTTCAAATCAAAATCTACTAAATCCAAACACCCATATTTGTCCTTTATTGCAAGTTCTTGACTCAGACATGCACCGTGATAGTGGATTAAAAATGCTTTGGCGAGAGGGCGGTCTACTACCCTATAAAGGGAATCCAAACTCTCTCTCCACTCCACTTCCCCCATAATTCCCGCACCTACACCATTCTCTGGTCTTTTCTTCGCAAAAATCTCTTCCAATTCTGGATGGTTTTTATCAATCATCAGTTTCTTCATTGCGATTTCAATGAAAGCATATTCATAAAACACAAGATATTTTCTCCACCCTAAAACAACAGCATTGACATCCGCCGGGGCCTCTTGCTCCCTGCATTTATCGGGGATGTCTTTCCCGCAAAGGATGTACGCGGTTTCAAGAAGAGTAAAAGAAGGGTATTTCAGATAGGCTGTCTTATTGATTCCCATTTCGCGCCTCCTTGTGCGCTCCTTGATATTTTGCACCGGGCAAGCGGCAAGGATTTCCGCCGTTCGGGAGCTACCCTAGCCCGGCACGTTTACTATTTGCTGAATCCAATTTTCCGTTTTGGTTTGGTGGGCGGTAGAGCCGTCCGCTGTTTACGCATTTCTTCCACGATGGAAATAATCACTTCATCCTGATCGTTCAAGCGGTGTTCATGCTCATCCACTTTGCGGGCAAGTTCCTTATGCCCGGCCAGCACATCGCGCATTTTGATAAAGGCGCGCATTATTTCAATGTTCACCTTTATTGCCCTATCGCTTCGCAATACGCTGGATAGCATCGCCACCCCCTGCTCCGTGAAAACGTAGGGCAATGTCCGCCGTCCACCCCTCCCGGATTTCTTTGACATCACAAATTGTGATCTCAAAGATTCATGCTCATTGTTATTTAACTGAAACATAAAATCAGCGGGGAACCGTTCCGCATTGCGGGTTACAGCCTGAATCAATGACCGCGTTTCCACTTCGTACAGTTCCGCAAGGTGCGTATCCATCATCACCGCTTGCCCGCGCACCATGAATATTTGCCGCTCCACCGTGGCGGTAACAAGCACTCCGGCCTTTTTCGTTTTTTCTTTACTTTTCATCCGCTCCCCCTTTATGCCCTTTTCCCTTGGGGCATTTGAATAACCTTCCCGGTTTCCCTTCTCCCGCCCTTCAAGAGAATTTGAGCCGCTATCATTTCGGCGGCCTGCCTTAGCCGTTCGGGATCAGAAACGACATAGCCGCCGGTAACATCCGATCCCTGCTTGTGATTAAGAAGTCGTTTCAAGGTGTACTGTGAAATATCCAAAGATTCGGCAATCGTGGCATAGGTGCGCCGCAAGCCATGAACGGTGATATGAGAGCCGATACCTTCACGCATCTTGTTGATCTGATATTTCGGCTCGGTGATATGTCCATCTTTCCCGTTGCCGGGGAATACCCACTCACCATTCCCCGCCGTTTGTTTGCGCCGTCCAAACATCTCCATAAGGTGCGCCGTGATAGGAAGTACAAGTTTTTCACGGTTCTTGGTTTCGGTTATGGTGAAAGTCTTATTCTTTAAATCCACGTCTCCCCACTTCATCCGGGCGGCCTCTTCCCGCCGAAGTCCGGTGAAAAGTATCAACGTGAAGTAGTCCCGCAAAGTATCGTTTACAATGCCGTCCAACACCTTGAAGAAGTCGGGAAGGCTATCAGATTTGATGTAATCATCCCGCCTGTTTATCTTAAACCATGCCTTAACCTGTGAGAGCCGCCGCACGGGGTTATCACGAATCAGGGCCTCCCCCTTGCCGGTTTCATATTTGCTTTGCGCGTAATTAAACAATGCCCGCAATACCCTCATAGACAGGTTCGCGTAAGCCGCGCCGCGCTCATCTCCTAACTTTTTGTGCCGCCGCTCCACCATGTCCTTGGTGATTTCAGTGATGGGTTTACGCTTCCAGTCCTTGAAGGCAAGCTCAATACACCGGGTATAGTCATAGATGGTCTTTGGCTTGAGGTTGGAATTGGATTCCAAGTAATCACGATACACTTCCTCAAGCGTGGTTTTATGGGCCTTTTCCTCCCGCTTCTTGTCGAAAGGGTTTGTTCCCTTAGCCATTTCTCCCAGTTTTATATCCGCTTGCTTCCGCGCGTCATCGGGGGTCATTTGCGGGTAAATGCCAAGGGTGTAAAACACCTTCTTGCCCGCGATCTTTTTTTGAACAAAGAAGGCTTTTATATTTGTTCCCACCCGTAAGCCGAAGCCGGGCTTCTCGGTGTCCCGGTAGATCACTCGCCCGCGCTCTGTGTACGGGCATTTTTTATCAATCGTGTCCTTGGTGATTTTTAATTTCGTGGTCGACTCGTGTTCTTTTTTCGCGGCCATGTAATTTCAGTCCCCCAAGCTGGTTCCCCGTGGTTCCCCTATGGTTCCCCGCAAGAATCAAAGAGCATCTACAACCCGCTAACTTTATACATGGATTATACCCTGTAACCATGCGGTTATGTCAATGAATAGCTAATTGGCTCCCCTTTGGGAAAAGCTTGGAAATGCAATGGCGGTATAATTCGTAATCAGTAGGCCCGGGGTTCAATTCCCCGCACCGGCTCCATTTTTTAACAGGTTAATAAGGCGTCCTACCCCACATCCGCCTTGGGGTAGGCTCTGGGTAGGCATAATGGGAAAAGTGTACAGTAGGGGGGATTCAAGAGTTTTTGCCCCAGCAATGCATTGATTGACCGGTTACCGGCAGCTTCGCTATCAATTTCCAACTTCACTCGCCACCCCGTTCTTTCGCACGACGACGCTCACTGACGATGTAAATGCTAACGGGGATTCTACCCTCTTTGGGGGGCGGGCACTCCCCATGGAACTGGAAAAATACCGGCATTGACGATACCTGTCGGTCGAGTACGAAGTATCGGCCGCCAGTCTATTCCGGTAAATATACTGATGACAGGGCTTCTTCGATTGACAGCCCCTGCCCGCCGATCAGGAGCATTTTCGCGGAAGGGTAAACTTCGTTGAAAGCATCCATTCCCGGAAGGGCTTCCTTTCGGGACCCGCTTTTTACCTCAATGGCGATGTTTTTTTTGCTGCCGGAGACAACGTAATCGACTTCCTTGTTCGCCTCGCGCCAATACTGGAGTTTGCCATTATAACCGAGCAAGGAATTGTATAAGTGCGCCCCAACGGCGGTTTCCACCAGCCGCCCCCAATAGTTGCGGTCGTTTCGGGCCGTTTCAAATGTCAATCCGGTGGACGCGGACATAAGGGCTGTGTTGAGGACAAGCAGTTTTGGACTTGAGCCCCTTTGGCGCACCTTTTTACCGGAATATTTTTGCAGTCCGGCCAGCATTCCCGCTCCAGCGAGAAGGTCAAGATAATGCGCCAGCGTGGTGGTATTCCCGGCATCGTGAAGCTGGCCTATCATTTTCTGGTACGAAAGTATTTGCGCCGAATAGTCGCATCCCAATTGGAAGAGCCTTCGCAACAAGGCCGGTTTGTCCACCCGCGTCATGAACAGAATATCCTTCGAAATGGTTGTCTCAATGAGCGAGTCCAAGATATACCGCCGCCACCGGTTCTCGTCATTGATAAGGGATGCGGCACCGGGATAGCCACCAAAATAGATGTATTGTTCAACCGAAAAGCCGAACGCCTCTCGCATCTCCGCATACGACCAATGCGAAAGGGGCACGATCTCGAAACGTCCCGCAAGGCTTTCCGTAAGGCCCCCCTGGATGAGCAAGGAAGAAGACCCTAACAGGGCGGCTTTGAGATTGACCTTTTTGCGGCTGTCCTGATCCCACAGGAATTTGACGGTATTCGGCCAGTTCGGCAGTTTTTGCACTTCGTCCAAAATAAGGACGCATCCCTTGGCCGAATCCTTGGCTTTAAGCCTTCCAATCTCCCATTGCTCTTCAAGCCATACGTTATCGCGAAGCATCGGCTCATCTGCGGAGGCATAGTGGAAGGGGACGGGCAGAGCTTCCATCGCCTGCTTTGCCAATGTGGTTTTTCCAACTTGGCGCGGCCCGGCAATCACTTGAATAAACCGGCGCGGCTCATGAAACCGCTTCATGAGAATGGAATAGGCTGCACGTTTAAACATGAGCGCAAGCTATCATAAATAACTCAATTTATCAAGTAAATTATCTCAATTGCGCGAGATGTTGCCCGGAGTGCGTATCCATGGAGTTCATTGCCCCCGGCGGTCACTTCAAAACCGGCCACCGCCCCCTGCTTAGCGTGCCGACCAACCGTTTCGCGGTGGATATTCAGCTCGCGCGCAATCCGCCGGAACGACCAGCCGGGCTTCAGCAGCCCTTTTATCGACTCGATTTCAGCCATCTTCAGGTAATTTGCCATCCGTATCTCCTTCTTTGGAGATACTCTGGCAAACCTTTCCTAAAAATGGCCGGTTTTCAAGTGACCATCAGTGGCCGGTTTTCACTGACCGGCGACTTCAAAGGGCACGCAAAAAGGAGAAAGGCGGCGCTCGATAAGCGCCTTTCCGGCAAGTATGTCGTTTATTCCGGCCAGCGGGTTATGGCAAAGGCATTATGATAAAATCGCAAAAATGTAAATCCCTTGTAACCGGGGGGGGCGTGGTTAGGGCAAATTAAAATGAACGCTGCCAAATAAAAAAGGAGGATTAAATGAGAGCGGTTATCATGGTGTTTCTATCGGGCATATTGGCATCTGGGTGTGTAAGCACCACGCTTACCGCAAAAACCGCCACCGACAAGCCCCTCTCCAAATACGGCACGGTTGTTATTATTCCATTTAACGCGAACAACGCAATCGTGGAAGAGGATAAATACGCGTCCCTTCCGAAAACAATAGCCGCCCGGGCCACCGAGCACCTAAAGGAAAATCTCCTCGAAAAAAAATCTTTCAACAAAATCACCATCGCCGACAGTTGCACCGGCCGCGCAATAAAAGTTGAGAGTAAAATACATTCACTTATCCATCACAAAGGGAAATTCGAAGTTACGGTAAAAGGCATAATAGCGGACTGCTCAACCGGGGAATCCCTATATGAATTCGAGGTTGAAGAAAAGGATAGCGATTCCGCCAGACTTCCCGGAAACGCCGCTTCCAAACTTGCCGACGGCATTTTACAAAAATTAAATCTAAAGGAATACGGCGCAAAATAGCCGCGCAGTACCAGTGACTGCCCTTCGTTAGGTTCGCACGGGGTTCCGCAGGGCCTTATAAGGGTCGCAATTCCGTGTTTCACTGCCGTGGAAGCACGTTCGTGAGGCTATTGATAGGCCTCAACTGTTTTCACATACGTTGCGGCAACGTAGTCATAGCCCCCGAAAGTGTAGATCATGCCATTTATTACCAGAGCTTTTTCGATGAGCCTTGATGTCAAAAGAGAAGGTTTTGCGCTCCAGAACTTAAAGTACGGGTCATATACTTCAACCGTAGTTGTCATTACTCCGGGGGCCGCATTCGTATAACCCCCAATGGAATAAAAATAATTGTTGTACACGGCGGCAACCATGCCGCCACGCGGAACCGGGGGGGTAACCAAATCTATCCATGTTTTATTTACTTGATCAAGTTGAGCTATAGCCCCACCGGATGCCAGAGCGAAAATTTGATTACCTGACGAATAAAGGGCTGGTGCGACGGGAAGTGAGCCAAACCGCGGTACAAGATAAATCGCATTTGTTGAAGCGTCAAAAACCACAACGTCTCCGCTATTGCCGTCGCCTATAAAAATTTTGTTGCCTGACGAAAGAACGTGCCCCATAACGACATTATGCCACGCCCCCGTTGGCGTTATTGTCGACCATACATCGGCCGCGGGATTGTAAACCTCGATAACCTGAGCGGCGCCATTATTAGCGCCGATCCCGCCGATGGCGTAGATAAGCCCATTAACTTGAGAAACTATGAGGCCCTGGCGCGCGGTAGGCATGGGGGCCTTTGCGTTCCACGTATTGGTTGCCGGGTCATAAGCATGTACGGCATTTGTTATGGTTCCACAGCCGTTGGCGCAACCACCAATCACATAAATAATTCCGTTAACCACCTCTACCCCAAAATTCGCATTAGCGGTTGGCATTGGTGCTTTTGCGGTCCAGATGTCGGTTGCGGGCTCGTATGCTTCCACATTATCCATCACAAGGCTGTTGGCGGTATATCCTCCTAGAACGTATACGATGCCATTGACAGACACGACGTCAAAAGCATGATGGATATTGAGCATCGGCGCTTTTGTTATCCAGCCATTCAGCAAGGAACATGAAATTTCCTGGGAAGGGGAACTGTTTCCCGCCGAAAATACCGCTTCCAGAATATAATAGTATGTTTTCCCGTTGGTTAAGCCTGTGTGAGTGTACGTGGTTCCGGTGATGCCAGGGATTTTAGTGCCGAGGTCCGGCCTGACGCCAGCCGTGTTTCTCCAATACAGATTGTAGCTGACCGCATTGGGCATCGCGCTCCAGCTTAAGACAATTTGTCCGTTTCCTCCACTGGCGCCAAGAGAGGGCGCGTTGGCCGGTTGCGTGGCTGAGATTTCATTCGACACCGCGCTTTCCGCGCCGCCGGTTACCGCTGTTACGACAAAATAGAGCGTCGTCCCCGGAAGATAAAGCGAGACGCCGTTAGTGTACACCGGAACCTTCGTGCCGGTGGCGATCGTTACGCCCGGGGTGTCCTTGTAGTAGATATTAAAGCTGGTTACCCCGGGGTCCCAATTCCAGTGCAAAGTAAAGGGGGCGCCCGCCGTTACGGAAAATCCAGTTGGCGCGGCGGGCGCCAACACCTGCGGCGTTGCGGTTATCTCGTTCGACGCAATCTCACCCGATACGTTCACCGCCGTCACAATGAAGTAATACGTTGTGCCATTGGCAAGTCCGGTGATCGTGCCGCCGGAAGCTACCCCCGTGACCTTTGTGCCGTTCGCAATAGTGACGCCTGACGTGGTCCTGTAATAGACATTGTAGCTGGTGGCCCCCTTTGCCCCTGTCCAGCTTATCGTTACTTGTCCGCTGCCAGCGGCGGCGTTAACCCCCGTTGGCGCTCCGGGTGCCGTTGCCAGTGGCGTCGCGCTTATTTGCGCTGATCCCACGCTCTCCGTCCCGGATTTAGAGGCGGTAACGGTGAGGTAATATTTCACGCCATTGGTTAACCCGGTCAAGGTGTAGGATGTCCCTGTCGTTATCCCGTTAATTTTTATCCCGGCAACACCAGAGGTAGTCGAATAATACAAGTTGTAGCTGGTGGCTCCCGTTACCGCCGTCCAGTTAACCGCTGCCTGCCCATCGCCCGCGGTGGCGGTTACACCCGTTGGCGCACCCGGAGCTGTTACCGCCTGGCCATTCACCACAATCGTTATGGTAATCGTTATGGTTATGGCCAGCGTGTTTGCATCGCCATTCCCCGCGGTTGAAACCACGCCCACAGTAACCGTGGTGGAAGAATAATCGGCGTTGGCGGCAATATCATTCTGGATGGCCTCGGCAATGGTCTTAAGCGTCCCGCTATTTTTTATCGCCACCACAATGGCGGAAACATCGGTAGAGCCAACGACACTCGAAACGTCTTCCCCTTCATCACCCAGCTTGTCCTTGCCGAGTTTTTTCGACAACACTTTTACGATGGCGGAAGAAGTGGGGTCTACCGTTACGGTCTTATCTCCATCTGCCACTTCGACAATCGATTTCAGGCAGACGTTGCCATTTACGGCCTTAATAATATAGTTGGAGCCCTTGTCGACGGCTACGGTGTAACTCCCATCGGCGGCAATTGTCCCGGTGCCAATTACGACTCCCTTTGAATTGATTACTTTTATAGTGCCGCCCGCCATTGGGGAATGAAAAGTGCCTGTGCCGCTACTGTCTGGCTTGGATGTAGGCTTTGTTAATGTTCCGGAGGCAGATCCCGAAAGAGTGGCTTTGACGCTGACAGCAGTGCCGGTACCCGTGCCGGTTCCCGTGCCCGTAGCTACGGTTCCCGATTGATCATTGCTGAAGACGCCTCCGGCGCCACAAGCGGCAATGAACAAAAGGGCGGCTAGTAGAAATAAGCCCTTCACCGAATGTTTTTTCATACCCTTCTCAATTCTATTCTACACCCGGCATGGGGATTTGCGCATGAAAATTAATATAACGTTATGCCCATAAGGATGAATGTTTGTTGCCGGCAGAATAAGGGGCGCCACGGTGCCGCTTTGACTTTTCGCGCTCGTTCAAAGCTGGGCAATTGGATCGTTCCTATGGATACGATCAAGTGTTTGCGGGAGGCGTATTGATTGTGGCTAGGGGGGGGGGGGCGGTATGCCCCCCTGGCCAACTCGAATTTTCGCTTAAAGGTTAACCATGTTTATGAACAGTCCTCGATGGTTCGGCGTGTTTAGAATGACAATCCGGCGCCGAGGTTCAAAAATACACCGCCATAATCGGTGGTGATTCCTTTGGCGACCATCGAAGCTCCCGGACTGAAAAGACGGTATACCAGCTCAACATTGATGAATGAAGTGATCTGGTCTTTTTTTCCCAAATATTTCCAACCAAATGCCACATCGGCTAAAGTGCCCTGTTTAACGGCGTTTTGGCCCGAGCCAATATCCAACGCGAAAAAGAACCGGTCGGATATCACATCCTTGCTGAAGCGGATGGCATTCACCATATAGGTGCCAATCACACTGTTATCGGTAAAATTAACCTGCTCCGTGAGAAGCCCAACAGTAGTGCCGGCGTCCAAGCCGAAGAACAATAACACACCGGAGCCGCTTGCCCCGCCGGCCAAGCTGCTTGCGTTCGTCAGCCCCTGGTACGGAACCCTTAATTCGATGCCCGCATCGGCAAAAGCCAAGGCCGGCATGACAAGCGCGAGACAAAGCACAATAACAGGCAGAAGACTTTTCTTGAAAATTCCCATATTTCTCAACTCCCCTTTCCCTCGAAATGTCATTTTATAACCAAGTCAATGGGGAATGCCCCGCCCATTGACAACCTCGCCAATTCCCAGATGTAATACATTTTCTTATATAACATGTTATGCGATCAAGTATAAACAATCAAGCTGGCTTTTCGCGCGTTTTTCGCCCATTGTGAAAAATGTTGATAATTGGTTTCCATTTTTGCCCAATCGGAAAAAACCCGAAGATGTTTCAGCGGTGAACTCGCCGATGCAATTCCCTTCAGAAGGCAAGCTGTGCAATTTTAGGATATTTTACCAAAAGGAATGCCGTGGTACTTTAAAGGCATGACGATTTCACGCTTCGGCATAGGATTAATGAGCGGCACGTCGGGGGATGGCATCGACGGCGCCTTGGTCGATTTCGCCGATGGCAAGGTGCGAGTCGTTACAACACACTTCCACCCCTACCCCGCAAAACTGCGCGAAGAGGTATTCCTCGCCAGCCGCACGGACGGTTCGGCAGAGCTTATCTGCCGCCTTAATGTTGAGATCGGAAAACTTTTCGGCAAGGCGGCGGCGGCCCTTTGCAAGAAAGCGAAAATCCCGCTTACACAGGTCGAGTTCATCGGCTCGCACGGCCAAACTATCCGCCACCAGCCGAACGGCAAAAATGGCATCTCATCCACCCTCCAGATAGGGGAAGCGGCTGAGATCGCCGCCATCACCGGCTGTTGGGTTGTTTCCGATTTCCGCCCCGCCGATATCGCGGCGGGTGGCTGCGGCGCGCCGCTGGCCCCTCTGGCGCACTACGTCCTCTTCTCCGACAAAAATGAAGAACGCGTGGTGCACAACATGGGCGGGATATCCAACATCACTTGGCTGCGAGCGGGCGTGGGCATCGAGGGGGTGACCGGATTCGATACCGGTCCGGCGAACATGCTCCTTGATATGGCGGCCACGCATTTTTCAAAAGGAAAAAGATCGTATGACAAAAACGGGGACATCGCGCTGAAAGGGGCGGTGGACAAGAAGATGTACGTGCATTGCATGGCGCATCCCTTCTTTAAGCGAAAGCCCCCCAAGAGTACCGGCCGCGAAATCTTTGGCCCCGCATACTTCAACGGGCTTCTCAATATATTCGGCGCGGTAAAAGAAGCCGACTTCCTCCGGACGCTGGCCGCGGTCGCCGCCTCGTCGGCGGTAAATCAGGTTTTTGCGTTCTGCAAACCAAAACGGGCGGTACGCTGGATCGTCTGTGGCGGAGGCGCGTTCAATCACGCTCTGCTGGACGAAATCCGCGCGCGCCTCGCGGGGCGCGGTTTTGTGACAATGAGCGCGGAGTTGGGTTACGGTGAAAAGGACATCGAAGCGGTGTTGATGGCGGCGCTGGCCTACCGCACACTCAACGGAATGCACGGTAACCTCCCCAAGGTGACCGGCGCGAAACGCACCGCCATCCTCGGCAAGATCTCCATCCCCTGATTTTTTTGGTACCGCAGGTTTCAACCTGCGGCTGCCGCGCTTTCCGTTTTGAGCAGCGCGATTAGCCGATCCGCCACCGCGCGGGAGAAAAGGTACCCGGTGTGCCCCAGCCCCTCCATCTCAATATTTTCCGCGCCCCGCATCCGCGCGCTCTCCGCCGGAACCACCAACTGATCGAACCGCGACCAGAAGCAAATGAACGGAATTTCCAAAGCGGCGATGACTTCATTCGTCGTACGTAAATATTCGGTACCGGGAATGAGCCGCCGCCCGGCGGGCGCTATGCCGAAATATGACATGACCGTGCCGCCAAATGGCGCGCCGAGCGTAATGATCTTCCGAACGCTGCCGCGCGGCAACCGCGACGCGGCATGCGCCGCCGCCAACCCGCCAAAACTGTGGCCGATAAAAATGATCCCCCCTTTGTGATCCCTCAAGCCCCCGGCCAACCGTGCGCTCCACTCCTCCAGCCCGCCCGCCCCCTGATACTTGGGACGGATGACGTTGGCAATTCCCGCGCGGCGCAAACGGAGCGCCAACGGCAGCCAGTGGGATGGGCTGCAAAAAAGACCGTGAACGATCACAATCAGCGGGCGTTCCGCATCCCGCCGGTTTTTTCTCAATGCGGTGTCGAAAGGCCACACAAAGAATGCGATAGCGATGAATATAAGCTCATAAATCCATTCGCGTAAAAGCCAGCAGATGCGCACACCCGCGTTGACCGGCGGCGGTGGAACCCGCGAGACGGCGGCGGCGACGGCGTACGTAATCAGCGTTTCCGCCAGCGGCAGAAAGAGCGCCGCCTCAACCCACAAAAGCATAGAGGATGCCGAGACCGGTGAGCATCAAGGTCAAACCGCCGAATCGGAGCACACGGCCATCCATCGAGGCCATGAGAAACGCGTAGCGTTGCATCACCTGCGGGCTTATAAAATAGGGAAGTCCCTCGATGATAAGCACAAGCCCGAGCGCCGTCATAAAAAGTTCCATCGTCCGTTATCTCCGTTACGCCGTTTATATCACAGATTGGCGGCGCGGCATCTCATGGTGGCGAAGGTTTTGTCATCTTGAGCGCAGCGAAGTATCCCTTTCCCTTCTTTTTCCTGAAAGGGATTCTTCGCCACTCAACACCCCAGCATAACCAAGGGGAAGCGGCGGATTATTCCGCGCCCTTCTTTGGGGTTTGACCGCGGCGCGCGTGGATTTCGTATTCGATATCCGCCTTCAGCCATTCAGCTTGTCCGCGGTCCATCATCATTTCGGCGAAATCGGTTGCGGTGGCGACCCGCAGGCGGCTGAACAACCCGCGCTGAACGGTAATCGCATCGATACGGGCGAGCGGCGCCGTTTTACCGGCGAGGGTGAAGCCGCCGGTGCCGAGCTCTATGGGACGCTTTAGCTTATGGATGGCCGCGCCCGCCAGCAAGGTGATGAACGCGTTAAGTCCGAAGAGGAAACCGAATATTACCGCCTGTTCACGCGGCATGACATTCCAGCCGAATATGCCCGCGCCAGCGCAAAGCGCCGCCGCGGCGTAGAACATTCCCGGAACATAGGGGGACAAGCCCACATCGTAGCGCACCCCGCCGCGGATGTTTTTTTTCCACACGCGGATTTTTGCGTCCGGAGCCGGGGGTGGCGCTAAAGGGAGATCGACCGGTTCGCTCGCCATCGGATCAATCCATCACAAAATGTTTGCTGAGCTTAAGCCCCTGATTGTGATAGTTGGATCCGATGCCGCTGCCGTATCCGAACAGCGGCACGGCCGCCATTTTTTCGTAACGGAGCTTGAAAAAAAGCTGTCCGTCCTCGATGCGGAATGGCACATCGTGCGGCCGCACCTCCAACACCGCCTTGGTGCCGCGCACGCCGCCATCGCCGAAACCCGAATCGAAAAAACCGGCATAATGCGTCCGCAACTCGCCGCTGCCGGCGTCGAACTCCACCATCTCGGCGGCGCAATCCATCGGCACGCGCACCCGCTCCTTCGAGGCGAAGATATAAAACTCCTCCGGCTCGAGAATCAGGAATTTTTCGCGCGGCGATTCTATCGTTTCCCAAAAATCGTGAATGCGGTACTTTCCCACGCGGGACGTGTCGATCACGGCGCTGTTCTTCTTCGCCTTGTACCCGATGACGCGGTGGGGCGCATCGGTGTGCGTCTCGACGCCGAGGGTGAGGCCGCCGCGTATCTCCGGTTCCGGTATTTTACCGGCCGCGTTGTAGACCAGCGGCTTGTGGTTGTGGATGTTCATGAGTTGGCTATCCTCGACCACCGAATCCCCCGGCGGCCCGCTGAACAGCCGCAGCTGGTTGAGGGAAAGACCGGTGCGCACCTTGATGGTAAAGGAGCGCGGCACCACTTCAAGGTACAGCCCCCCTTCGTATCCTTCGCGGATGTCTTCAAAGCGGGGCGTATGGTCCGATATCACGCGGGTGAAAATGTCCAGCCGTCCGGTGGAGGATTTCGGATTGGTGCGGCCCCGGACGCCGCGCGGCAGGGCCAGCCGCTCGAGAAGCGGGATGAGATAGACGTTCTCGCGCTCAAGTATGGCGCCACCGCGCAGATCAAGCTCGTACATAACGAGTTCTTTAAGCGTGGATTCCACCGTGCCGCGTTGTGGAAGAAACGAGCTGCGGATGCGGTAGGCCTTCGTCCCCAGCCTTAAATCGATACTGGAGGGCTGGAACTGCTCTTTGCGCATCGGCGTATCGGCGGCGATGCGCTTTTGCGCGCAAAGACCGCGCAACATCTGCACCGGCAGCACGCCGCCGGATGCGGCATCAAATTCGCGCGCGTTCTTTTTTTTCATCAAACCAATCCGGTTCCGTCATAAAAAAATTGGCCGGGAATATAGTGCATATTCCCGGCCTCGACTTCGATATTTGAGAGCCGTCCGAAAGCTGTCCGCCTGTGTCAACGGCTTTCGCCGCGGTGCGGACTATTTTATAAGTTACTTTTTTTTAGCTTTCTTCGGGGCGGTCTTTTTCTTAGCCGCTTTTTTCTTGGCTGCCATTATATACAATCCTCCTTTCTTGGTGATTTATTGATTAAACAGCATTAATTGAGATGAACCCACGCATTCCTCACTTAATGCCGATATCAAGCTGTTTGTCTTCGTACTTCTTCAGCAACTGTTCAACCGCGGCCCTGAAAAGCACCGCCTTGGTAACCTGCAACTCTTTCGCGATCTTGTTCAGCATCTGCACTTGATCCTCAAAGAGGTGAGTGGTGACCGGCACCTTTTTCTTGGAGGATGTAATCATTCCGTTTTGCCTTTTTCCCACATAGTTTTAAATAGCTTCATTTACTTTAGATGAATTATAAAGCATTTCTAAATATTTATGCAAGCAAAATATTTCCACATATTGAAATTATTTTTCTGGAGGTCTCTGATTGAAAAATCAGCTTTTTTGACGGTTCGCCACCATTTGTGGTTTGAGTACGATTAGCTTGATTTTAATAATCGTCTTCAAGATCCAGCCATTCTTCCTCTTTGTACTTGGGAACCTAGCGAGAATCCAAAACAGCTAAATTGCCCTTCCGCCCAAATAGATCAGCCATAAAACGGTTTTCCAATATAATGGTGGCACACAACTAACGGAGAAAAACACTATGGAAGAAAATCAGTTGAACGCCGTTATTCTGAGACGGGTTGAAGTCGCGCCCGGATTGATCATCTTAACCGTCCGCCCCAATGGGTGGGTGCTGCCGGACTTTGATCCGGGGCAGTACGCCGTTCTCGCCCTCCCCGGATCGGCCAGACGCACCGAGCTGTCGGATCCCGAACCGGAGGCGCCCGCCCCCGACAAGCTCATCAAGCGCGCCTATTCCATCGCCTCGTCCTCAAAAGAAAAGGAGTATGTCGAACTGTACATAACCCTTATCCGCTCCGGATCGCTAACCCCCAGAATTTTCGCCCTGAAAGAAGGGGACGGGATTTTCCTGGGGGAAAAATTCAAGGGGATGTTCACCTTGGAGCAGGTTCCCGAACAATCGAATATCGTCATGGTCGCCACCGGCACCGGCATCGCGCCTTACATGAGCATGATTCGCACGGAATACAAAGAAAGGCCCAACCGGCGCTTTGCCGTTTTCCATGGGGCGCGCCACTCATGGGATCTGGGGTACCGCGCCGAGCTTTCCACGCTGGCGTATTATTTTAAGAACTTCGCCTACCTTCCGATAATCAGCCGCCACGAAGATGAAAAGGAGGGTTGGACCGGCCATGCCGGGTATGTGCAGGATTTGTGGCGGAAGAAGACGCTTGAATCGATCTGGGGGGTTCAGCCGAAACCGGACGATACGCACGTTTTCATTTGCGGCGCACCGGCAATGGCGGAAGAAATGTCGCAACTCCTCTTAGCCGAAGGTTTTAGGGAACATAAGAAAAAAGAGCCCGGCCAAGTACACCTCGAACGATTCTGGTAAACGGTCTTTCTTCCCGCGCGCCGGCGGCGTCACTTATCCGCTTCGGTAAGCGTCGCCCGGCGGACGGCGCGTTTTATCCGCGCCAGCGAAGTGAGGACTTCGGCCAATACGCCGAAGGAGAATATCTTGGATTTGCCGTGAACGCGGGGCCGGATATTCATGCCCGCGTGGGCAAACCGCTTCCCCTCGCGGCGGGCCTTTAAAAGCGCCTCACTCTGAAAGGTGTATCCCCCCGACAGCAGCTTCGCCGACTGGATCCATGCGGTGGGATAAATGACTATGCCGTTGGTATATCTGAAATCGGTGCGGAACAGGAAGTTGAAGAGATGGAGATACAGGAAAGAGATGGCCCGCCGGTGGTATGGCCGCAGCCACGGATTCAACACGTGGGTGACGACAAAATCCGGCCCAGCGGCGGAAAGCGAGGCGGCCGCCCCGGGAAAAAAATCCAGGTCAAACTCGTTATCGCCGGGAACGATAAGACTGTAGTCTTTTTGCGCGATGGCGACGCCCGCCAGAAAACTTTTGCCGACCCCTTTCCTGGTTTCATTGCGCATATATTTGATATTGCCGTATTGGGAATTCAGCCCCGCAACCGCCTTGGCGGTTCCATCCACGCTGCCGTCGTCCACCACGATGACTTCGTAATCGAGCACGCCACCCGCAAGCGCGGCAGAGGCGATCTCCTCCATAACGGCGGGCAGGCTCTTTTCCTCGTTGAGCGCGGGAACCACAAAACTGAACGAGGGAACCTGCTTGCTCATCGTACGATGTTCAAATCCCAGTTGTAACGCATCTCCTTTACCGCATAACCCGGGGGGATATGCCGGCCGCCGCCCCATTCGCCGTTGAGAAAACCGATAATGCCGCCCGACGCGGCGAAATCCTTTTTGTACCAGCCGAAAATCCTGGAAAGGCGCACAGTCTTTCTTTCGTGATCCACCCGCATCCCCTTTTCCCCGTTTTCCAGAAACCGGTTTATCTGGGATTTCAATTGGCCCCCTAACCCTGAAGCCACGTAGGCCTCTGTCCGCAGGTCGGGACACGAAACGGAAGCGCATACGATGGCGAAGTGGATGGCCGGTTCATTCAAGGGGCGGAGTATCTTGTGCTCGATGTCGTCCAGCGAATACATTTTGCCGCCGACGTTTCCCGCCGGCACCTCCCACACCGGGGAAAATAGGCTCCCCACATCCTTAATGCCGGCGAGGGGAAAATGATCGCGCACCAGCTTCACCGCGAATATATTGTAAACGTTTATCCAAAATGCCAAGGTTTCATCCCGCCCGTGCAGATCTCCCGGCGAGAAGGATTGTAAACCGGCGATGAGGTTGTCGAATTCAGGAGAATTGCGGATGGCGGCATAATCGAAACCGGTGTACCCGATGCCCGAGTAGCTTGATGGCCGCGTATTCTTTTTAAGGATCGCGTCCCACGGGCCGAAATCGAAAGCGTACAGCGGCGTTGCCAGACACGCCACCAATAAAAAGGCCGCGATAACCGGCAATTGCCCGCTTCGCCCCATAAAGGGAGTCTTCGCCGCCCCGCTCCCCGGAATCACATCCATAAACAGTTCTTCAAAACCCGTTTATCGCGGTTTTCGGGAGACCGCAGGTTTTGCGGCACGGCCACGTTTTTTGGCCACGCCATCCGCCGCGCGCGCCCACCCATCAAAGGCATCAAGTATCCTCGCCAGCCGGGAGTCGGGAAGGCAGTAAAAGATGAATTTGCCCCGGCGCTCCGGCCTGACCAACCCCGCCTCGCGCAACAGGCGGAGATGGAACGAGACATTCGACTGGCTGAGGGCGGTTTCTTTCACGATCTGGCCGACAGAGCGGCACTCCAGGCGCAGGCCGTGCATGATCGTCATCCGGTTCGGCTCTCCCAGCAAGCGCAAGATGTCCGCGAGCCTCTTGACACCGGGTTTTTGATATGTGTTAATACTCATATAAGTATTGATGGGGGGCCGGCGAAACGGCGCGTTGTATTGTCCACGATTGATGGTTTACCAACTGCTTGTTTTTGTCAAGCGGAATTGCCGGAAAGGAGAAGCGCGGATGGCTGAAACCGCGGATGAAAGAACGTTTCCGGCCACATCCATGCCGCCCCTTGATTGGTGGCACGCCCTTTGGCCGGATCCGGCGGCGAGCCTCCGCTCACTTGGCATCAAGGACGGGGAGTGCACCGTCGACCTCTGTTGCGGCACCGGCCACTTTACCAAGCCGATGGCCGGCATCGCCGGAAACGGATGGGTGGCGGCTGTCGAGCTTGACCCCGGCATCCTTGAAAGGGCCAAAGCATACTGCGGCGGATGCGGCAATATCCGCTGGCTTGAAGGGGATGCGCGCCTGTTGCCCGATATGCTTACGGACAAGGCCGATGCCGTTGTCATCGGGAACACCTTCCATGGCGTTCCGGAGAAAACGGCGCTCGCCGCCGCCATTCACAAAGTGTTAAAGCCGGGCGGCAGATTCATCATCATTAATTGGCATCCCTTGCCGAAGGAACAGACCGTGATACTCGGCCAACCCCGGGGACCGCTTTCCTCCATGCGGATGGCGCCCCAGTCGGTGCGGGATGTGGTGGAACCGGCGGGGTTCAACCTGGGCGAAATCGTCGAGATGCCGCCGTACCATTACGGTGCGATCTTTGTGAAAAAGGAGGGCCGATGAGCCAGACATCCCCGTGCGGTTCCCGGCCCGGAGTTAGTGACGAAATAAAAAAACTCTACACGGAACTGGCGGTCAATCCCTCAAAGGATTTCGGGTGGGGCAAAGGGAAAGAGAACGCGCGCGCCCTCGGCTATAACCCCGCGTGGCTTGAACGGCTATCGGACGAGGTGTGGGCCTCATCGGCCGCGGTGGGAAACATCTTTTCCATCGGCGGGATAAGGGCGGGCGAAACGGTTGTTGATTTCGGCTGTGGCGCGGGGGGCGACCTTTGCGTTGCGGCGCTTATGACAGGGGACAAGGGAAGGCTCTTCGGCATTGAGATGACCCCGGCAATGGCCGAAAAAGCGCGGCGCAACCTTGCGCTGTCGGGGGCGCGGAACTTCAAAATTATCGAAACGGATATGACGGCGACAACGCTTGCGGATGGCTGCGCCGATGTTGTCATCTCAAACGGCTCCGTCAACCTTTCGCCCAGCAAGGAGTGCGTGCTTAAGGAAATCCACCGGGTTTTGCGGCCGGGCGGGCGGTTTTACCTGGCGGACATCGTGCGTGAAAAAGACGGCGAAGGAACACCGTGCGGCGAGTCCTGGGCAAATTGCGTATCGGGCACGCTGGAGCCGGATCATCTGGTCGCCCTTTTGAAAAAGACGGGGTTCAGCAAGGCCGAGATGAAATCGTTTACCGGGTATCGCACGTCTCCGACGACGGTGGGGGCGCTTTTCCACGTCGAAAAAAGTTAAGCGCCCGTTTCCCGGCAAGCCCGCAAAGGATCGGCGCGCCAACGGCGGCCAGCCAGATGATCGCGGGTATGGCGTCTTTTTCCTCCCACGCGCCCAAAAGCGCAAAGTTAATAAGCACGCGGTATGAAAGAAGCACGGCCCATGTGAGCACCAACCCGGCGGTTCCGGGAACAAACGGAAGAAGGCAGGCCAAATAAAGCGCGTACCACGGATGAAGAGTGGGAGTAAGCAAAAGGAACGCCAGCGCCACGCAATACGCGGTTTTGAACGCCTCTGGAAAAAGAAGCGGTGTATACGCGTCTTCCGCCGGGTTTGCACGTTTACGGAAAAGAGAGGCGTACAAAGTTGCAGCCGCCAAGAAAAATGCGGCCGCAAGTATCAGCCGCGCGGTGACGCCATCCGGGAATACTTTGTGAAGCGCCTGGAATGCGAATCCCGCGAATTCCCAATTGCGCGCATATACGCCTAAGGTGGTGAACATGTTGAACAGGCCGGGAAGGAATGGAATTGACAGCGCGGCGCAACCGATAACGGCCCCCAGAATAAACGGCCCCCGCCCCTTCCCGCCGGCCAAGAAAAGGAATAAAGGGAAAAAGACCAGCGGAAACAACTTGACAAGAATGGCGGTTGAAAAAGCGGCACCCGCCGCCGGAGACGGGCCTTTATTGGAGAACGAAATTGCGGCGAAATCATTCCGGGGAATCAAAAGCATGAGCGCTAGCATCAGAAAAAATATGCCCGCGCCATCGATATGCCCCGATCCGGCGATTTCCAGGATCGGCAGCGGATGCCACGCATATAGCACGGCCCGCGACGGCGGGAGTTTCATATGGAAAAGGATGCGCATAATAATGACGCAGGTGGCGATGTCCGCCCCGGCAAGCAGCGTTTTAATTCCCGCGATGCCGCCCACAAACGCGCCCATCGCAAATATAATTTGTGCCGCTGGCGGATAAATGGTAATCAAATGCGGATGGTTAACCTGGTTGAGCAGTGACGCGGATGCGGCCGCAAAAGGTTTTGCATCCGTTGGAGCGGAGCTGTACGGGTTATTGCCGTGTAACAATGTCAGACCATCCCACAGGTACCGGAAGATGTCGCTGGAAAGTTCCGGCGAACGAAACAAGAACATAAGACGGAATGCAACGGCTAAAAAAATGATCGTGCGCGGTGACCAGCCAATATCACCGCCGTCCCCCACAAAAAGGGCGATGGCGAGGGATACCATGACAATGGCGGACATGCCCGCAAGCGCGGCAATGGACAAACGCAGATCGTCCTGCAAAGCCAGAACACAATAGGAGGAGGCGATGATGATCGGGATACCCCAGGAAAATATCCGGCGTGGCAGATTCGGATTTATACTGCCGTTGGCGTTATTATTTGTCATGATTGGAATTCTTTTATCGGGGGCAAACGCAATGGCCGGCAATATGAGCCTGATCGAACCTTCCGTCCTGAGCGGTGAACTTTCAAAATATGTGATCCTTGATGCCCGGCCTAAGTCCGAATGGCAAGCCGGTCACGTCCCCGGCGCGTTATCGTTTTCATGGGAGAACTTTACCAGAACCGATGAGAAAGGAATACCGTTCCGGGTGCTGCCCCCGGAGGAGATGGCATCGGCGTTGGGAGAAATGGGCGTCGATGAAAAAACCGCCATTGCCATTTACGGCGACGCCGATAAAAGCTGGGGCGGCGAAGGGTGGGCCGCGTGGACATTCCACTGGATGGGACACGCGGGTTCCGTGCGTATTTTGAACGGCGGCATTCAGTCATGGCGGAATGGCAATTTCGCGGTAACGGCGGATGCGCCGAAAAGCAAACCAAAGGCCGTCTACAATTTCACGCTCGCGCCCCGGTGGGATATCTCCACCGCCGAGATCGAGCAGCGAAAGACCCCGATGATTTTAATCGATACGCGCTCGACGCTGGAATGGCTGCGCGGCAGGATACCGGGCGCGGTTCATATCGAGTGGACAAACTTTTACGCCGGACCCGACCGCCGGCCGTTGGACGCGGCGGCTTTCAGGCAACTGCTGAAGGAGCATGACGTGGATACCAGCAAGCCGATTGTCTATTACTGCCGGGGAGGGATTCGTTCCGGGTATGTGTGGATGGCGCACCAACTCGCGGGGCTGCCCGACGCGCGCAATTACGAAGGGGGCATGGAAGCGTGGTGGAAGCTCTCTTCCAAATAATCCCGCACAAAGATATTTGAGAGTACCAAATTCAAGCCGTTTTCATCACCCGTTTTCACCACGCGGAATTCGTACCATCGGAATGGTGACCATCTCCGAATTCTTCGTGTAGTTGATTGGGGATTTTACCCAAATATGCAAAAATTAATCAAAGACTTGGTAACTACATCAAAGCATTCAATCGTTCGCTTAACTAATTGAATGATAGGCGATTATTAAAATATATTTGGGGCGCTTTCCATCCCCGTCAGTTATACTTCACCTATAGCGGTGTTGAGGAGCCAATCGGCAAAATCAAAATGTTTCAACGGAGGTGCGCCGTGAACGATTCACCGGAAAAAGACGAGAAACAAGGAGAAGAAGGTTCCAGCCGTCAGGATTTTCTCAAGACTGCCGCTTTGGGCCTTGGAGCGGCGGGGATTGCCCATACTCCCGAGCAACAAGCTCTATCTGCGGTACCGCCCCGGCAAGCAGAAGGAAAGTATGCACCTGCACGCGCTGGACAAGCCGGAGGGGAACTGCACGACCAATGTAATTCTGCTGCGTATGGGTGAAGCCAAGCAGGGGGTAATAAGCCTCTTTACCGAAGGCACCGAAGGAACCCAGAAGTTTCCGCTCGTCAAGGTCGATTTTACGGGCATTGCCGATACTTCCGTGGCCAGCTACCTCATGACGATGTACGTTGGAATGGCTGTTACCACCCCCGGCTCCTTGGCTGTCGCCAAGGTCATCGTTTGACCGGTCGAATATAAAAAGGAGAAGTGCCCATGTCGCAAAAAGAATCGCCTTTCGATTTATCTTTTCTTGGTGAAAAACTGGACGTCTCTAAATTTCCGCCGCTCCAAATAGTGGGCGGGAAGGACAAGGCCGCAAGCTCCCTTACGCTTCAACCCCCGGCGGTGGTTGCATCCAATCCGGCGTCCAAGGGAATGGCCGAGCTCATGAACGGCATCGTGAACGACGCGTCAAAAGACGCAACCAAGGCCACGAAGGTTGCCGATACGGCCGCGGCCATTAATCCCGACGATGCCGCCAAACTTATCACCGCCCTGATGCAGGAAATGATGAAGCCGGAAAACATCAGCGCATGGCTCAAGACCGTCAATCCAGAGTTGATATGCCGGCTGGCCACGGCAATTATGCAGACCGCTTCGGCGGGGAAAAAGTAACCGGCCATGACACAACAGGAGAACCCGCCCCGGTATGATGAAAATGCCTTGCGCGTCAACCAAGCCACGCTCATTATTCTCCTGGTGGTGGGGTTCGTGCTGAACGAGCCGTTCCTCGCCCTATTCGTCGCGTTGGTTTTGGCTTTGGGCACCTTTCTGGGGGTTCCCGGATTCGTGCCGGTCTACCGCTATATTTTGAAACCAATGAATATCGTAAAGCCCCGCATCGTGAACGATGATCCGGCGCCGCACCGCTTCGCACAGGGAGTTGGGGCCGCGTTCACGTTGGCCGGCGCCCTCCTCGCGCTCTTGGGAATGGCGCTTGCCGGGTGGGGGCTTGTTTGGGTCGTCATCGCGCTGGCGGGCATCAATCTCTTCACGGGGTTTTGCGCCGGGTGCTTCATGTACTACTGGATTAACAGGATACGGAGCCGTCACGCACACGGCAATAGAGCGTCGTAACTATCGCGTCTGACCACAACGGGCATATATAAGGTGGCAACATGTACGAGAGGTTGTTGATTGCGGGGGCCTTTTTCGCTTTTGGCATCGGCACATGCAGATTCATACGGTATATAACCGCCAAAAAAACCGGCGGGAATTTGGCCGCCTTGCCCGGATGGCGGCGGGGCGCGCCGCATATCGTATATTTTACGTCCCCGAACTGCCGGGTATGCAAATCCGCGCAGACCCCGGCATTGAATTCGCTCCGGGAGAACTTTGGGCGGGACTTGCAGGTGATAACGATAAACGTGGATGAGGACATGGAAACCGCGAAATGCTGGAAAATCCTGACGTTGCCGACGACTTTCATTTTCGACGCGGACGGCGGATTGGTGCATCACAACATCGGCTTTGCGGATGCCGCAAGCCTTTTACGGCAAATGAACAAGGGAATGGTATCCGGCCTGAAATCGGCGGACGCATATGTTTCGTCTGAAAAAACCATATGAAGTGGAGGTGCTCTCATGGCGGAGAATGATCCCGGGATGAAAAGCAATTTGCTGGTATCGAGCCAGGCGGAACTTCTCTCGAGTTCCCAAAAATCCCATGCCTTCTGGGGCGGACGGACACCACGAAGGAGAAGCCGCTAACCCCGGATGTGCTCGACAGCCTCGTGCAGGCGGTCTGGAAAACTCCCCACTTCTTCCTGATGCACCCGGTGGCGTTGCAGGCATTTCACAAGGAAACCAACCGGCTCGGCATTTCGCTTGAAACCTTCGAAATGCTGGGGGGCACCTTCTCGATGTGGCGGGGATTCCTTATAAGGCCGAAAGCGAACATCCATTGCTCGTGAGGCTTGTTTTTTGGTTCCAGAAAAAAGCGTTCGGAACCATCCTCGAACCTTACTTTCTATGGGGCAGGTCGCCCAAACTCCTTGACGGCTTTCATGCGCTTACGGCCGCTATCACCCGGAAATCCTCCCCCATCGAACCTGTTTTGAGAGCCCTTATTACCGTCCGGGTATCGCAGATCAATGTTTGTCCGTTTTGTGTGGATATCCATTCCGCCACCTTGCTCAAACTGGGCGTTCCATCAGCCGCATTTCCCGGGTTAAATCGCACCCGGGAACCTGGCGCTCTCAAGTAAGATTCTACGCCCGGCGAATCCGTGCCATATCGGCAAGGTCTTTCAGGATCACCAACATGAATCCGGCGGGAAAAAGCGACAAAAAGGGGATCGCCAGCCACGTCCCCCTTTGCCACGAAAAGAGTATCGGCAGAAAACTGTAGAACAGGAACAGGGTATTCATGGCAAGGTACGGGATTGCCTTTTGACGGTAGAGAAATGCCAACAGGGGCGGCGGCTGGCTTCCCTGCAATCCGAACTTCGGCGTCCGCTCAAAATAGCCGCCATCGCTCAACGCCCCTTTGATGACGGAAAGGGAAATACTGGGGGACATCCCGATGCTGAAAACCGGCAGGAGCGGCAGCCACCGCAGCGTGCGGCTCGAACCGCTGACGATGGAATACGCAAAGAAGTACATCAAAATGGCGAAACTGGTGCCCGCAAGCAAGGGGACATCGATCTTCAGCAGTTGATACGGCCCGATGCCCACGCGCCACGCGATGGCGGCATACAGGGTAAGGGTTGTAAACGTGCCAAGCAGCCAGCCGAGGTTAGCCAGGAGATGCGCCACCGCTTCGGCCTTCACCGAAAACGGCAACGGAGAGGCGAGCAGGCGCGGCAGTACCTTTCGCGCCGTTTGTATGGAGCCTTTGGCCCATCGCTGTTGCTGGCTCCGGAATGCCGCAAGGGTGATGGGAAGTTCGGAGGGAACGGCTATGTCGTCCCGGTAAAGAAACTTCCACCCGCACAACTGGGCGCGATAGCTTAAATCCAGGTCTTCGGTCACCGTATCCGACTTCCATCCGCCGGCGGATTCTATCGCGCTCCGCCGCCATATGCCGGCCGTTCCGTTAAAGTTAAAAAAAAGGTTGCGCCCGCACCGCACCCGGTGCTCGATTCCGAAATGCGGCCCAAGCAGAAGGGACTGGACGCCGGTGAGCCACGATGCCTCGGCGTTAAGAAAAGTCCATCTCGCCTGAACCATGCCGACTTTCGGGTTTGAGAAGCTGGGAATCGTCTTAACCAGAAAACCGGGTTGCGGAAGAAAGTCCGCGTCGAAAATGGCAATGAATTTGCCCGCCGCATGCGCCATCCCCTCTTGCAGCGCCCCCGCCTTAAACCCTTTCCGGCGCCCACGCCGGAATACCCTGATATTTACCCCTTCAAGGGCCAGCCGGCGCGCGGTTTCATCAACGATGCCCATGGTATCGTCGGTCGAATCGTCCAGCACCTGTATCTCCAGTTTATCCTTCGGCCACTGAAGATGGGCGGCGGATTCGATAAGCCGGGCGGCGACGAAACGCTCGTTGTAGAGGGGTAACTGGATGGTCACCGGCGGAAAATACGCCGGGCTGGCGGGTGGCGCGGCCGAGCGTTCCTTGCGGCGCTCCGTGTACCAACCGGTGATTAACCATACCCGGTGCAGCCCGTAACAAAGCAGCCCGCCAAGGGAGGTAAAATGGATAATTGTCAATATGCGCAGGTAATCAAAGCCCATGACGCTCCGTTGCTGTTGTTGCGTTCCTTCAAGGTTCTGGAAGTTTAACACAAAGCGGCTTATCAAGCGCCGGACGGCAGGACAAAATCAATAGCTATATTCAAGCGTTCAATTAGTCGCTTATCCAATTGAATACTTTACTATTAAGTTAAATTATTCTGGGCCGTTCCAATCTACTTCCAGTATACTTTTCAAGCGTAAGAATGGATGTTTGTTGAAAAAAACAAGCTGGCCCCACGGGGGGAACGGGTTGCCGGTCTTATGACCTTTTTACGAAAAATTAATTTATGGGAGTATCTGCTGACATGAAGAAGTTATTTGGGGTTCCGATTTTATTTTTTGCCGGGATGCTTGTCCTCGCCGCATGCGGCAGCAGCACGACCTCCACCGTTGCCACAACCTACCCGAAAGCGACATCCAGCCTGCTTGTGAGCGCCGCATCGCTGAATGTTAGCGCGTCGAACCAGGTGATTATCGATACCAGAAGCGCGGCCCTTTATGCCGCCGGCCATATTACCGGCGCCATCCATTTGTCCCCCTCGTCGCTCGACACCACTTCATCCTCGACCGTGCTCAACACCGCTCCCACCGGGGCGCCCGCCGTTCTAGGCGCCGCCGGTGTTTCCAACACGGCAACCATCATTGTGTATGGGGCGGGCAATCCCAGCAGCGATTTCGGCGGCCCGGAAAGGGTATTCTGGGCGCTGGAATACATGGGCGCAAAGGATGTCCATGTCCTTGATGGCGGATACCCCGCATGGACGGCGATAACGGCCAATACTCCGCAGACCACCGCGAACACGCCAGCGGCGACGACGTTTACGGCCACCGTGGATACCACCAAGATCGCCACCAAGGCCGATGTCCTGGCGCATTACTCCGATACAACCAACTACGCGATCGTTGATTCGCGGTTTGCCGCCGATTTCAGCGCGGCGCACATCCCCAATGCCGTCAACATCCTGGAAACCGATTACCTGAATACGGACGGCACCACAAAGTCCTATGCGGACATCAAAACATTGCTGGATGCCAAGGGAGTTACCGCCGGCAAAACGGCCATAACCCACTGCTACGTTGGCTATATGTCCGGGCAAGGATATTTCATGCTCAGGCTGATGGGATTCAACGTAAGCAATTACGATGGCTCCTGGGCCGAATGGGCCGCGGATACTTCGTTGCCCACCACGGCCATCGCAAGCAAGCCGGCTGGTATAGCGACGACCGGCGGAAACGGACAGGTGACTCTCGGTTGGCCGGCCGCCACCGGGGCATCAACCTATAATATCTACTACGGCACCGCCGCCGGCGTCACCACCTCGGCAACCACCAAGGTCACCGGCATAACCGGCACAAGCAAGACCATAACCGGCCTGACGAATGGAACGATTTACTACTTTATCGTCACCGCGGTTAATTCCAATGGCGAAAGCGCGATATCCAGCGAGGTTTCCGTAATCCCGGCGAAATACAATACCGGCCTGCTGTGGTCGACAACGGATTTGACCACGCATTCCACCGACAGCACTTTGGTGATCGTCGATGCGAGAACCCTGGCGAAATACACGGCCGGCCACATTACCGGCGCCATCAGTTTGCCGGGGGACACCTTCGATGAATACAACACCTCCGGGATAACCACCATGCTGGAGGAGGATGCCGCCACGGTTGCGTACAAACTTGGCGCGGCCGGCATTTCCCACGGCAGCGAAATACTGATCTACGGCGACACCGTCGACACCTACGCCGCGCGGCTTTTCTGGATTCTGGAATACCTCGGCGCCAAGAACGTCCACATCCTCGACGGCGGATATACCGCATGGACTGCGGTGCCGAATACGGCCCAGACGACCGCAAACACCAAGACCGCCACGACGTTCACTTCAACGGTGGAAAGCATTAAGTTGGCTATCAAGTCATACGTGCTGGCCAGTTATGCCGACACGACGAATTACTCCATCGTCGATTCCCGTGAATACGATAACTACACGACCAGCAGCACCTATATCGGCGGGCATATCCCCAAAGCCGTCAACATCCTCACCGGCCATTTCCTGCAGCCGGCCTCGCCCAATCTGGTTCTGCCCACGTCAGGCATAACCGCAGGCACCGGATGCACCCTTAATACCACCGCTTCGGCCATCGTTGCGGGCACTTCCACGGTGACCACCTCCGGCGGCGCGTTGACGGCCGTTTCGGTCAATGCAGGCGGCACGGGTTATACCGTCGGCAATCTCCTGATGGTGGGCGGGGGCAATCACGCGGCCATCGTTTCCGTTACGTCGATCGGCGCCGCCGGCGATGTGACCGGCGTGGCCCTCACCGCGAAAAAGGGAGTGGGGTATGTCTCCGCCACCGACGTGTCGACGCGGGATTACACCACCCTTGAGAATGTCATGGCCGCGAACGGCATAACCGCGGGCAAAACGATCATCACCCATTGCTGGGTCGGCTGGCGGTCGTCCCTCCATTACTTCATCTTCCGGTATATGGGGTACAACGTCAGCAATTACGACGGATCGTGGACTGAATGGTCCGCTGATACCACGGCCCCCGTCAACACGGGAGCCACTCCCTAAAACCGGCAACCGCAAGGCCGGATTGATCTGATCGAATGTGCCGTATAAGGGGTTGAGCAACCCCTTATACGGCAACTACAACATGTTTGAACTGATAGCACCGCGCTCCCAAAAACGGGAAGGGCGGATTGTGTAAAAAGGCTGCTTATGAAAATACGTAACACCATCAAAGTATTTATCGTCATGGCCGTTATGGCGGACATCATGCTTTCAGGGGCGTTCAATGACTGCTTCGCGGGGGCATGGACGCTGGCGGAGGGGAAGCTGTATGACAAGGTCTCCCTGAACAATTACTCGGCGGATCCCCATTTTACCGACACGAACGTGGGCAACTATATTGAATACGGCCTTTCCGATACCGTCAGCCTCGCCAATTCCATTTATTTTAAACAGATCAGGAATAAATATGAATCCACCGCTTCCGGCACCACCACGACCACCACGACCTCCGGGATCGCGGATATTGAGGTGGGATTGAAACATAAACTGGCGGACGGCATCTATGGCGTTCTGTCGCATCAGGCCCTGGTGAAAATTCCCGGCCCGTACGACAAAAACAGCGGGTTGCCGCTCGGCAACGGTCAATTCGACGCGGAATACCGCCTTTTATACGGACTTTCGTTGTGGCGCCTGTTGCCCGGATACGCCAATTTCGAGGCGGGTTACCGCTACCGGGCCGAAGCGCCTTCGGACGAGTTCCGTTATCTCGTGGAAGCCGGCATAAACATCACCAAACAGCTTTATGCGCGGGTGAAACTGGACGGCATTTCCAGCGTGTACAACGCCGACAATATGGCGGACAAAAGCGGCAATCCCACAACAATATATCAGTTCGACCTGCAAAAGCTTGACACAGCGCTGGGGTATAAATTGACCGATACATGGGGACTGGAGTTTGGCTACACACCGACACTGTACGGCAAAAACACGGCTGAAGGGACGACCTATTCGGTGGGCATCGTCTACCTGCGCCAGTAAGCGGCATCAGCCAAACCCACTCAACAAGAAGAATCAATCCGCGAGGCGGAAAAGATGCATGGAGACCACTCCGCCAGCGGTTATGCGCCCGCCGGTTTTGCGGGATCCGCGCGCCGGCTGATCCACCGCCCGCAGGTTTCCCTTCCGATCCGGCAGGGGCTGAAATGGGATAGACTGGCGCATAGGGGAAGGGGGAGATAAAAAGTGACTGGAAACAAATTGAGATTGGCCAGAATTCTTTTTACCCTGGTTATTATTTCCGCCATCGGCTACGGAATTTGGGCTTTTAGATCGGGCAACCTCATAACGGTGGCCGAGCTTCGCGCGTGGATCACCGGCTTTGGGATATTTGCGCCGCTGGTGTTCATCGCGATGTATGGAACGCTGGTCACATTCGGCTTTCCCGCCGTTCTTTGCTCCACTGTGGGGGGGCTGGTGTTTGGGCGGTTTTATGGAACCTGCATAAATCTGTTCGGGGCCAGCATGGGGGCCAGCGGCGCGTTTTGGATAGCCCGGCTTATTGCGCGGGATTTCATCGCCGAGAGATTCGCTGGCGCAAAATGGTTCGAGACCTTCTCCAAGGGCATCGAAAAAGACGGCTTTTATTACATGCTTTTCGTGCGATTCATGCCGATATTCCCTTTCAATGGAACCAACTACGCTTCCGGCCTCACCAACATCCGGTACCGGCATTTTCTGCTTGCCACAATGATCGGCATGTTGCCGTACGACTTCACCTTGACGAATGCCGTGGTGGAGGTGGGGGAAGCGGCGGCTAACGGATTTAAAATGAGTCCGGGCCTGATAGCGGCACTTTGCCTGCTGGCGTTTGTCAGCCTGGCGCCGATACGCATCAAAAAATATATTGAGGGAAGAAACGCGCACAAGGCCGCCAAGGAAGATTTGGCCTGAGACAACGGGTTATAATGGCGGCATGAGGGGCTATCTTTTGCTCAGCGGCGTCCGGCGGCGCGTCTTGTGGAATAGCATTACCCGCGCCACGCGCCACCAGCGCAACGGGATGATCCTGCTCACGCTGCTGGCAATCGCATTCATCGCCGGAGACTACCTCTTCTTCCGCCGGGTGATCGACTACATCCTCACGCTGCCGCTGGAGTTGGCCGACATTCTTATCCCGCAGTTCCTCATGGTGATTTGCCTTACCTTTTTCTCCATGTTGACCTTCTCCAATATCATCGCCGCCATCAGCACCTTTTATCTTTCCAAAGATCTCGACCTCCTGATCGCCTCTCCCATCGGAATGCGGCCGATATTCGCCCAACGCTTTCAGCAGACCACCATCAACAGTTCGTGGATGCTGTTTGTTTTCGGCCTGCCGATTTTCGTGGCGCTGGGGGAATGCCATAACGCGCCGGCCCCTTACTATCCCCTGATGTTGCTGGCGATGATGCCGTTTATCCTGATTCCGGCGGCGATAGGCACGGCGGTCACGATGCTGCTGATGCGATGGTTTCCCGCACGCAAAACTTATCAGTTCCTTTCCATCATCGGGCTGATTTTCATGGGAAGCCTCGTCATGTTCTTCCGGTTCATGCAGCCGGAAAAATTCCTGGGCAAAAAAATTCCGATGGCCGAAATACAGATGTACGTCGAGCGGTTGAAGGCGCCCTCCTACCCGTGGCTGCCGAGCACGTGGCTCGCCTCCGCGCTGGGTGCGGGCACCAAAGGCAATTTCGGCGAGATGTGGTTCTGGACGCTCGTCGCGTGGGCCGCCGCCGCGGCGTTGCTGGCGGCCGTGTTTTTCGGCGTGTCGCGCGTGTATTACCGCGGCTGGTCCATCGCCTACACCGGGCGCGAAGGGGTGCGGGGACGGCGCGCCAGCCGATTCTATCCCCGTATGGAAAATGTGCTTTCATGGGCCGCGCCGCCGTTGCGGACCATCATCATGAAGGATGTCCGGGTATTCTGGCGCGATCCGGCGCAGTGGACTCAGATATTCATGCTCTCCGCGCTGGTTGCGGTCTACATCTTCAACATCCGCTCGCTGCCGATGGATTCGCTTTTCCTCAAGAACTTCGTATCGGTGATGAACATCGGACTGGCCGGCGTGGTGCTGGCCGCCATCGCGGTCCGCTTTGTTTTCACGAGCACCTCGATCGAGGCGCGGAGCTTTTGGATTATCAAATGCGCGCCGGTCGATTTCTCGCAATACCTCTGGACAAAGTTTTTTTTCTACCTTGCGCCGCTGCTCCTGCTGGCGGAGACGCTGGTGGTGGTCAGCAACCTTTTTCTCGAGGTTGACCCGTTCCTCATGGCGATTTCCGCCGGGGGGATTTTCTTCATCACGGTGGGACTGACGGGGCTGGGCATCGGACTGGGCGCGCTCTATCCGGTATTCGAGCACGAGAATATCGCCGAGGTGGGCGTCTCCACCGGCGCGATTTACTACATGATCCTTGCACTTGGCTATCTTGGCATTATCGTGATGTTCGGCGTACGGCCAGTCTGGGTTCACTTTTCCCAAAAATTCCTGAATCAGGAAGTGGGGGGCTGGGAAGTGTACGCCTGCTACGCCATCGTTGTCGGCCTCACCGCGGCAGCGGTGTTTCTGCCGATCCGGATGGGCGCCCGCGCCCTCGCGCACGAAGAGCACTAGTCGGCGCCCAGCTTCGGCGCGGCCCCCCTACGGCGTTCGATGGACTTTTTCACCAACATTGACGCGATGACGAACAGCACCAGCAAGACCATCGCCACCGCGAGCCCGGAGGTCATGCGGAACCCTTGGGCGGCGGATTCTCCCAACTCCGCCACCGCGTTGGCGTATACAAATGCGTGCGGCACCATTCCCAGCAGCGTGCCGAAAAAATAACGCCGGTAGCCCAGGTTGGTTATGCCCGCGGCGAAGTTTATTCCGTTAAAGGGAAACAGCGGTATCAGACGGACGAGGAGAATGTAATAAAAACCATTTTGCCCGACTCCCTCGTTAAAGCGCGCGTACCACGGAATTCCCCCAAAAACGCGGCGTTCAAAAAAATCCTTGAGCAGGAAACGGGAGAAAGCAAATGCGATAGAAGCGCCACCCATCGCGCCGAGAAGGTTGAACGCCGTGCCGAGCCACTTGCCAAAAACGAGCGCGCCAAGCGTGGAAAGAACAACGGCCGGAAAACCGGCGCCCGTGAGCAACGCATAGGCGGACACAAAAACGACCGGCCCCCACACGCCAAACTCCCGCACCTGCCGGGCGAGTTGGCCCGGGGTCAGGCCCTCCGTCCGATATTCCCAATATACCAGAGCTCCCGACGACAACAGCAGGATGGCGAAAAAACCTTTGAGGAGCGTGAGTGCGTGGGGGTTCATGGATGGATATTTTCCTCATTCCGTTCGTGATATTTAAGCCGCACCGCCATTTGGCGAAGCAGCGTGGCGCTAATGCTTGAATCAAGCTCGTTAATTTTATGAAAATTGTCCCGCGAAATTTCTATCACGCGGCATTGCGCCGCGGCGATCGCCGTGGCCGAGCGGTCGCCGCCCAGCAACATGGCGATTTCCCCGAAAAACTCTTTCGGCCCCAACCGCCGTGGCGTCGCCCCCGCCCGCCTGATTTCGACTTCCCCCTCCAACAGATAAAACATGCTGCTCCCCCGCTCCCCTTCGCGGCAAATGACCTCGCCATCCGAAATGGATTGAATGTATTTATGCAATAGTTTTTCGCGCCGCTGGAAACGCGCGGGCGAGGCAAATACTTCCTTTAGCAGCAACGCTTCCCGCATGCCGAGGGCGGCCATGAACTCGGCGCCGAAAAGTATCACTATGAATGAAACATATACCCAGGCGATCACGATGAATACCGCCTGGAGGGAGCCAAAAGCAACGCCGTACGCCGGATTGAGGGTGATAAAAAAGCTAAACATCCACTTCATCGCAATCCAGGCCACGGCGGTGATCACCGTGCCCACGGCAAGGTGACGCGGGGAGACGCGGGGTGCAAAAAGAAAATAAAAAATGGCCAGGAAAACGAGGATGAGCAGAAAAGGGCCGACGGCGTAACTGATCCGGTAAACCGCCGGAACGCTGTTCAAGAAGCGGGCCTGCACCACCGAATAGCCGATGTTGCTTACCGTAAGCGCCACAAAAAGCGCCAGGATGATAGCCACCGCCGCCGCATCAAAGAGCATACCGCGCACAATTGAAACGCGCCGTTCCACGCGGAAAATTTCCTTAAAGGCCGTGCGCAAACCGCCAGTGAGCGGCGTAGCGGCCCAGAAGACGGCGATAAGCCCCAGCAATCCCCAACTTTTCGCGCTGCGCGACAGAGAGTGAACCTCCTTGATGATAACCTTGCTGAACTCGGGGAAAATCTGCCGGGTGAGCGCATCGATGCCGGTCATAGCCTCGCGCGAACTTATGATATAGGTGCCCAGCATTAGCATCGCCAGCAACAGCAGCGGGATCATCGCGAAAAAACCGTAATAGGCCAAGGCGGCCGCGGTTTCGAACTGGTTATTACGCAGAAACGAACGCCCCGCTTCCGCCAGCAGGAAAAAGCCGGTGCGTATACCGCGCACGACGCGCGCGGCGGGGGATTCCTGGATACCGTCTACTTTCGCCATGGGATGTATTTATGAAGAATATCATCATCCCCCGCCGGAAAAGTAAAAAAGACAAAACCGCAATCCCATCACCCCGCACGGCATTGCCCCTTGGCGCTGAATGGGAAAGAGGCAATCGCGCGCGGCCTGCCCTCAGACGGCGTGTCCTTCCTTCACAATCCACTCGTGCGATTCCAATTCAAGATCCTCCGCCACCTCCTTGATTAGCAGGTGGTGCATCTTCCCGCCAAAGGCGGCTGTTAACACTTCCGTCGCATAATAGGGCCCTCCACAGACATATTGGTATCCGTGTTCGGCGCTCATCGACGGATTGCACTCTTCGGGTGGCGCAAAATTATCGTGAAACCAAAGCCACATTTCCTCTTTACGCGAATCATTATATTTCATTCAACTCACCCCCTTTTATGGGATTGGTTGTGTCCATCCGTAACTCAAATACCCTTCCCTGCCTTTTATTTTCCTCCTCCGGCAACCAAGGTGTCAATGGACTGCGGTGAAAAAATAGCTCCCGCAATAAATTTAGGCCGCTTTAAAGCCACCAAATAGGAGTACCGGGAGGGATGCCGATTAAGTTAAAATGAAATGTTAGAAATGCCCATAGAAGACGCTAAACGAAAAATTATGGAATAATGGGAAAAATATATATCGTCGAAGACCCTTTCACCGCGAAGGTGGGCCTTGCCGCTCTGTATCAGAAGGCGGGATACGAAGTCGTCACCGGTCGCCCGGACATCACCGCGATTATCGCGGCCAAACCGGGGATCGTCGTGACCGATATCGACGTCACCCTCGTAAACGCGAAGAACGCCAACCCCATGCATTTTCTGGAAGAACTTAAAGCCAATCCCGCCATGAAAGGGGTGGAGATTTTTGTCTATACCGAACGTATCGATGTATCGCTGGAGGTGAAGCTGCGCAAGCTTAAGCTCTCCAGCTATTTCACCAAAGACGACAATACCGAATTCATCGTCAACAGCGCCAAGAACGTTTTCAACCCGGTGGTGGAAGAAGAAATCCGCGAGGATATGTTCATCGAACGGATGGCGCCCGCCCACGCGGCCCCGCCGCCCGCTCCCGCCGAGGTTGGCCAAGCGGAAATGGATACCGACAGTTTCAAGAAGATGTTTGCCGATTTTTCAGATAAGGTGCACGAACAGTTGGGCGAGGCCGATGGCGAGACGATTTACAACCTCGGCGTGAGCTACATGGATATGGGATTGCACGAACAGGCGCTGGCTGAATTTGAACGCGCGGCCAAGAGCGCCGATTTCCGCATGGAGGCCCTAAGCATGGCCGGGGTATGCCTGCGCCACCTTAAAAGGCACAAGGAAGCGATTGAACGGTTCAAGGCGGGCGCGCAAGCGACGCAGGATCCGGCCGAGATTATGGGTTTCCGCTATGAAATTGGTGTAACATTGCAGGAAATGGGGATGCTCAAGGAGGCCTTCAATTTCCTGGGGGCGGTCTACAAGACCGATAAGACCTACCGCGACGCGGCGGCCCGATTGATGGCGATCAACAACACGCTGAAGGCGGCGCAAAAATAATGGTTTCCTTCAATTACGCCGCGCGCGAAGTGACGGCTAAGATCGTCTATTACGGCCCGGGGCTCTGTGGCAAAACCACCAACCTCGAAGAGCTTCACAAAAAGATGAATCCAACCACGCGCGGCAAAATGGTCTCGCTGGCGACCGATACCGACCGCACCCTGTTTTTCGATCTGCTCCCGGTCGATCTCGGCACCATCGGCGGCTTCCGCACCAAGTTGCAGCTTTTCACCGTGCCGGGGCAGACGTACTACAACAACACCCGCAAGCTGGTGCTCAAGGGGGCCGATGGCGTTGTCTTTGTCGCCGATTCCCAAGCGGCGCAAATGCAGGCGAATATCGACAGTTATCAAAATCTGGCCGAAAACCTCAAAGAAAACGGGCTGGATATCAATACCCTTCCAATGGTGATTCAGTGGAACAAAACGGACTTGCCGGAGCTGGCCCCTCTTGAGGAATTGGAAGCAAAAGTCAATCCGCGCAAAGTTCCCACGCATAAGGCGGTCGCCTTCCGCGGCGACGGGGTGCTGGAGACGTTCAAGCTAATCTCGCGCGAGGTGATGAAAGCGCTGCAGGCGAAGGTGGCTGGACAGGGCGGCGCCGCCGCGCCGATAACCGCCAAAGTAGTGGAGCGGGCCGACGCCGCGCCGTTAAAAGTGCAGACCGAGCAGCATTATCAGGGGTCTGCCAGCGCCGAACAGGTGAAGGCCGAAGCGTCGCTGGAGGCGCACGGCATCGAAGGCGGCAAACGTCAAGTGGAAGAACTGGGCAAGCTGGCCGAAAAACTGCGCGCCAGCGGCGACGAAGAGGCCGCCACCCTTATAGGGGAACTGCGGAAAAACGTGGCGGGCCTGATCGAAGACCAACGCCGCGTGGAGTTCCGCTATCAAACGATGATGCGCCAGATCAACAAACTGGTGAAAGTGATGGACGCAAAAAAGTAGCCCGCACCCCCTGCTCCCGTACCTTGTCATTCCCCGGCAGGTGCGAATACAGCGCACATGGCCCCCTTAAAGGGGATACCCGCCGCAGATTGCACGGCATGAATGCCGTGCCTGCCTAGAAATTTATCTGATGCATTAGTTATGTGGTTGATAATTTGGCATATCCACAGCCCACAACAAAACATAAAAGCACATTATAGCGATTGACAAATGTGCGCCTGCGCACATACAATGCATGACAGAGGAGGACTTAGCATGAAGAAGGGTAATGTTATTGCAACTGGCGGCAAAGGGGGGACGGTCAAGGAATCGGGGCGGGAAAAACGAACGGAAAGGGTTTTGTCCGCCGGCTTGAAAGGCGGTTTAAAGGGGAAGGCCGACGCCAAGGTCAATCTCGCGGAACAAAAGTTTCTTTCGGTGGCGCAAGTGGCGTTGCGGTGGGGCTCATCGGAAACTACCGTTCGCCGCCTCATCGAGGAAGGGAAGCTGAATGGCATTCGACTGCGTCATGCGTGCAGGCTTTCACTCGTTTCGGTGGTCAAATATGAGCAGTGCGCCCACTTCTAATTTCGCGCTGATGCGTAAAATGCCGCCGTTCCTGGGAAAAACTTTTCATCCGCGCGCGGGAATTGCCCCGCTCCGCCCATTTGATATAGTATGGGCATTCAACTTTGACCCAACGGAATGGAGCTTTTTATGGAATTGGACAATATCGACCGGAGCATCCTGAACATTATTCAATCAGGGTTCCCCGTTGATCCGCACCCCTATCAGGTGATCGCGGACGATGCCGGCATCACGGAAGCGGAGGCTCACCGGCGCGTGCTGGCCATGAAAGAAGGCGGCGTTATCCGCCGTATCGGCGCCAGCTATAATTCGCGCGGGCTGAATTTCAGCAGCACGCTCTGCTCGGTGAAGGTGCCGCCGGAGCTTCTCGATGCGGTGGTCGCCAAAATTAACGGCTATGGGGAAGTGACCCACAACTACCAGCGCAAC
>JAHFEK010000080.1 GCA_023248495.1 Nitrospinales bacterium | reverse complement strand
CAGCAATGCGTGGAGCTGACTGGTACTAATAGGCCGTTTGGCTTGACTTTAATTTTAATTCCGTCCAGCTATCTATTGATCAGCCCAAAAAAATATAATGCCGGTGGCAATTGCGAGAAGGATCCACCCGATCCCATACCGAACTCGGAAGTTAAGCTTCTCTGCGCCGATGGTACTACTCGGGAAACCGAAGGGGAGAGTAGGTCGTTGCCGGCTATAACATTAAAAGCCTCGTGCTGGAGTAATTCCCGGCCGAGGCTTTTTTTTCGTCCAAATTTCCCGCCGCCGTCCCCCGTTTGTCATGCCGCACTTGATGCGGCACCCAGAAAGATTATCCAAGCTTTCTTTCTCTCAGTGGTCACATTCACCCAGCATGCAGCTTGTCCTTACGGGCCGATCCCTAATCCCCGGAGTTTTTAACCACGAATAGCACGAAGGGTGCAATAAAAAGGCCCACTGGCGATTTTCCCAATAATCAATAAGTCAAGCCCGGCCACGTTTCCGTTTTCGCATTACCACGGATTTACTTTTCCCCAAAAGCTTAACCCGCCAACTTTGGCTAGAGAATCCGATGCTTGCTTATTGCCATGCTTCGCAGCGTAGCGCCAATCTTTCTTCGCATCTTCGTAATTTTGTAGATGGTAGTAGGCATTCCCCCGCCTAAAATATAGTCCATAGTCTTCAGGGGAGTTTTTAATGAGCATGTCATAATCGGTAATTGCTTGGCGAAAAAACCCGAGTTTCTCATATGCGTAAGCTTGGAGAGAAAGCGCATCTACATAATAATAACCTGTATTTTGTATTTCAAGTTGGATAGCTTTTTCCGAATCCTGAATCGCTTGCTGAAAATTGCCAATCTCTTTGTAGGCTGAACCCCGATTGCACCAAAACTCCTGATTCTCCGGTTGCAATTTAATGGCCTTACTGTAATCGACTATTGCTTGCTTGTAATCTCCTAGCCAACTGTACACTTCGCCTCTGCTATTATGGACATCCCCTAGCTCATAATTAACTTCCGACCTATGCGGTTCAGTGTGGTTATTGTCATTTTTGTAAAGTTCAATGGCTGTATTAAAAGCATATATAGCTATCGCAAAGGAAGGGCATTGCTTTAAATCACATGTGAGACTTTTGGACTTGCCAAGCATTATTTTAAATAATTCTTCCTCTCCGGCGGTCTGGTGTAATTTTCCCTTATTGAACCACTCCTGAGCACTCAGTTCTTCTTGCGCGGTTGCGGTTGAAACAAAAAGAACACCGAAAAGAAAGAACAGGGCATATTTCATAACGCCACCTCTTCATCTTTACTGAATTGGAGCTACGGAGTGAAGGTATCATTATGTCAGTAAAATGTCTATAATCCGGATGCCCCCCGTTTTTCGGATAAAGAACTTCGGAAAACCTAAAAACCTTTAATCACTCAATCGTGGCGCGGTTATTGAGCGGCGCGGATATTGCTCTGTTTTTTACCCAATGGGTGTAAAAAGGAGGTTCAAACGAACCCGACTTCCTAAACATTAGGAATATCGACTCCACCTTTTGGGTAAGGAAGAATTTGAATTTTTACATACTGCTTTTTGCCCAACCGAATAACATACTCGCGCGACCCAGGCGGTAACAATAATTCCGTATCCAGCACTTTTTCGCCGTTGATAAATATCGCCCCCTGCTTGATTAGCCTTCTACCTTCGGAAGTGCCTTTTATCGCCCCGACACCTGCGAGAATAACAACAAGCTTCTCCAGCGGATTTTCCCAAGTATAAGCAATAATGTCTTTTGGCACTTCCTTGTTGCGGAACTGCGAATTGAAACCTTCTTTGGCCTGCGCCGCCTCTTCTTCGCCGTGGAAGCGGGACGCAATCCGCCGCGCCAGTTCCATCTTAGCTTGGCGTGGATGTTTTTCGCCGCTTAATAGCCCCTTTTTCAGCGCGTCCAGTTCGTCCGGGGTGATGCCCCCCACCAACTCGTAATACTTCACCATCAACTCGTCGCTGATGCTCATTATCTTGCCCACGATCTCGCGGGCCGGCTCTTCGATGCCGATGTAGTTCCCCAATGATTTACTCATTTTGTTCACGCCATCGGTGCCTTCCAGCAGCGGCATGGTGATGACCACTTGCGGCGGCTGGCCGATACCGTAGTCGCGTTGCAGTTCGCGCCCCACCAGCAGGTTGAATTTCTGATCGGTGCCGCCCAGTTCCACGTCGGCTTTCAGGTGGACGGAATCGTACCCCTGCAACAGCGGATAAAGGAACTCGTGCACCGCGATGGGCCGGTTCTCTTTATAGCGCTTGGAAAAGTCCTCGCGCTCCAACATCCGCGCCACGGTGTAGCGGCTGGCCAGCCGGATGAACTCAGCTGGGCTGAGCGCCCCCAACCACTCGGCATTGAAAACGACCTTTGTCTTGTGCGCGTCCAATATTTTAAAAATCTGCCGCTGATAGGTCTCGGCGTTTAGCATCACCTGTTCGCGCGTGAGCGGCGGGCGGGTGTCGCTCTTGCCGGTCGGGTCGCCTATCATGGCGGTGAAATCGCCGATGAGGAATACCACCTGATGCCCCAGCTCCTGGAACTGCCGCATTTTGTGGATAAGCACCGTATGGCCGAGGTGGATGTCGGGCGCGGTCGGGTCGAATCCCGCCTTGATGACCAATGGCCGGTTCAGCGCCAGTTTCGCGCGCAGTTCGGCCTCGCTGATAATCTCCGCCACCCCCTGGCGGATTATCCGTACCTGTTCGTCCACACTTTTTGTTACCATGACAGAGTGAAAGATTATCACAGATGAAACCGCAAGCGATAGCGCGGGACGAATCGTTCGCCGTGCGGCTGGTGTACCCAAATACCGCCGCCGTGGGAGCCAGCTATCTCGGTTTCCACAAAATCCTTGCCGCTTTCGACGCCGTATGCCGCTGCGATGCCGCCTTCATGCCTGACGAGGGGAGTACGGGGCCGCTCAATATCGCGCGGTGCGATCTAGCCGCGTTCTCCTTCACCTTCGAGATGGATGTGCTGAACCTGTTGCGGATGCTGAAAGAAAATAACATCCCGTTGATGGCGGCGGAGCGCAACGACCGCCACCCGCTGGTCTGCGCCGGGGGTATCGTGCCGACCATGAACCCGGAACCGTTCGCTGCCTTTTTCGATTTCTTCGTGCTGGGCGAGGGGGAACTGGCGATACCTGCGCTGGTGGAAAAACTTTCCGCCAGCCGCCACCAGCCGCGTGAAGACCGCTTGCGCGATATCGCCTCAATCGAGGGGGTTTATATACCGTCGCTATATGTTGTGGAAGATAATCACGATGGTTTCATCAAAAGCCGCCGCGCGCTCGGTGGCGCGCCGGAGCGGGTGAAGCGGTTGTACGATCCCGGTTTTGGCCGCACGGGGTCGGCGCAGCTCGCCGGGCTGGAAGGCTCCATCTTCAAAGATTCGCACCTCATCGAGACCGGCAAGGGGTGCGGGCAGGGATGCCGTTTTTGCGCCAGCGGGTTCGTCTACCGCCCCGTGCGGCACGTGGACAAAGAGAGGCTCTTCGCGCAGATCGACGAGGGGCTTGCACGCAAGGAGCGGATCGGCCTCATCGGCAGCGCCATCTGCGAGCACCCGGAGATAGGCGCGGTATACGATCACATCCTGAAAAAGGGGGGGGGCATCAACGTCTCGTCGCTCCGCGTCGAATATCTTTCCGCCGATACGCTCGCCAAGCTGGCGGCAGGCGGACTGAAGACCATGACCATCGCCCCCGAAGCGGGGAGCGACCGTCTGCGCCGCGCCGTCAACAAGCGGATGACCGATGAAGATGTGTTGGGCGCGGTGCGGCTGGCGGCCGATGTGGGGATTCTTAACGTGAAATGCTATTTTCTCATCGGCCTGCCGGGAGAGCGCGATGAAGACATCGCCGCGCTGGCCGCGCTGGCGAAAAGAATCCGCGATGAATTATTGGCCGGCAGCAAGCGGCATGGCCGCGCGGGAAAAATAACCGTCGGCGTGAATCCGTTCGTGCCAAAGCCGCAAACCCCGTTCCAGTGGGAGCCGGTCGCGCCGCTGGCGGCATTAAAAGAAAAAAGCGCGAAGCTTAAAAAAGCGCTTTCGCGGGAAAGCAACATGGAACTGAAAATCGAGGGGGGCAAGAACGCCGCCGTGCAGGGATTATTGAGCGTGGGGGGCCGTTCGGTATCCGCGCTTATTTTCCGCGCATTCGAGGAAGGGGGCTGGACCGCCGCGCTGAAATCCCCCGCCGCCAAATCGGTCTACGCGCGCCGCAAGGAATTCGGCGAAGCCCTGCCGTGGGATTTTATCGACAGCGGCGTCGCAAGGAAGTACCTTCAAGCCGAGGCGGAAAAGGCGCCCAGCGAAAAAACCACGCCGCCGTGCCCTCCCGAACATGCGGGGTGCAAACGGTGCGGCGAGTTTACGGGGAACTGCTGCTGATGGGCCAGATGACACGGCACGAGCGGGACGGCATTGCGTGGTACAGCTATGGCGAGTTGGATAAACTTGGTTGGCTGGCCAACTGGGTCACCACGCGCCAGGGGGGCCGGGCGAAACACGGGTTCGATCTCGCCCGCAACAGCGGCGATGCGGGGGTGATGGAAAACCGTCAAAAAGCCGCCGAGCTGTTTAGCGGGGGAGTACCCATCTTTTTGCCGAAGCAGGTGCATGGCATCGCGGTGTGTGCCGCCAACGGCGGTGTGTGCGAGGCGGATGCGGCGCTGATAACCGAGCCTCACCAGCCGGCCGGCGTTCTCACCGCCGATTGCCTGCCGGTGATTTTGGCCGATACGCGGAACAAGGCCGCCGCCGTTGTTCATGCAGGGCGGCAAGGGGTTTTTGACAACATCATCGCCGCCGCCATCGCGCGGCTCACCGGCACGCCCAAAGGCGTTGCCGCGGTGATAGGCCCTGCCATCCGCGCCTGCTGTTACGAGGTGCAAGAGGACGTTTTTGCCGGGGGTTATGATTCTTTCAAACGGTTTCTAGTTGCTGGGCGGCTGGACATCGCCGCCGCCGCAAAGGAGCAGTTGGTGGCCGCCGGAGTGCCGGAAGCGGCCATCTTCGATAGCGGTATCTGTACCGCTTGCCGCACCGATGAGTTTTACAGCCACCGCGCCGAAAAAGGGGATGCGGGCCGCTTCATGACCGGCATCATGATCCGCCCCGCCGGAAAGTAAAAAAACCGGCGGTTGTCATTGAGCGTGGCGCTGTAATTTTCCTGCCCCTTCAAAGGGGAGGCGCAGGTGGGTAGTGCCTCAGTTTGAAATTAACTTGGTAACAAAGTATCCCCTCCTTTGCAAGGAGGGGATACAGGGGAGGTTTTTGACCCCTCCTGCACCTCCCCTTGCAATGCAAGGGGAGGAAAGAGGACAAGACAATTCAAACTGAGGCACTTGTATCTTGGAAATCGTAGAATTTCATTAAGTGGAAACCGGGGAAAACTGATGAGACACTCATGGGAGACACCATGTTCGGTAGATAAGTTTCCCCGGTCTTCC
>JAHFEK010000079.1 GCA_023248495.1 Nitrospinales bacterium | reverse complement strand
TTGGCAAACCATTACAGGTGGAAAACTCCGGCGAACTGACCGAGGTGGCGATCATCCCCAAGATACCAAAACTCACGCCATACCAGACCGAGATGATGGCGCTCGCGCTTATCAACAGCGACCGCCGCCTCACCGAATTCCTCATACGCGAAGGATCATGCGATTCGTCGTATCAGATACCGGGGAAAGCCCGCTTCCGCGTGAACATTTTCCAGCAGCGCGGCACCTATTCCTTGGTGTTGCGCAAACTGGCCACCCGCATCGCCACCATTGAAGAACTGCGGCTCCCGGTTATTTGCAACGAGATACCCAAAGAGAAAAACGGTCTCGTCTTCGTCACCGGCGCCACCGGGAGCGGTAAATCGACCACGTTGGCCGCGATGTTGGACGGCGTTAACCAGTCCCGCGCCGTGCATGTGGTCACGCTGGAAGATCCTGTGGAATTTGTCCACCCGCATAAAAAAGCGACGTTCAACCAGCGTGAGTTGGGTTCCGATTTTGATGCGTTCGCCACCGGCCTGCGCGCCGCTTTGCGCCAGGCGCCGAAAGTCATTCTGGTGGGCGAAATGCGCGACCGCGAAACCGTCGAAATCGGCATGTCCGCGGCCGAGACCGGCCACTTGGTGGTGAGCACCCTGCACACCGTCGATGCCGGGCAGACCATCAGCCGCATCATCGGGATGTTCGACAAGGATGAGGAAAAGTTGATACGCATCCGGTTGGCCGAAACCGTGCGATGGATCATCGGCCAGCGGTTGGTGCCGAAGATCGGCGGCGGGCGCGTGGCGATTCTCGAAATCATGGGAAATTCTTTGCGCACCAAGGACAGCATTCTTAACGGCGAGAGCGAGGGGAAGACGTTCTACGAAATCATCGCTGCCTCCGAGGCGTTCGGCTGGCGCACCTTTGACCTGAGCCTTATCCAGGCCTTCAAGGCCGGCGAGATTACCGAGGAAACCGCCGTCGCTTACGCCAGCCGCAAGGCCGTGGTTATGCGTGGGCTGGATTCGGTGAAATCCTCGCGTGGCGAGAAGACCACCGATATCGATTCGCTCGCCATCGACGATGGGTACGGCAAGGACGACGATCCCAGCGCCCGGCCCCGGAAAAAGAAGTGAGGGAGATCAACCATGCAAGTTACTTGTAACTCCTGCAACAAGGTATTGAGCATTCCGGATGAGAAGATACCGAAAGGACAGGTTTTCAGCTTCAACTGTCCCGCGTGCAAAAACAAGATAACCGTTAATGCCGACGGAAACACGCCGGTGGTGCCGATGGACGATACCGCGCGCACCGCGCCGCTGGGGGAAAGCTTCAGCGGCCCTTCCGATGCGCCGGGAGCGATGGTGTGCCATACCGAACCGGGCTTTTTCAAGGCCTTGCTGGAAAAGCTGGGTTACCGGGTGCATACCCCTTCCCACCATATTGAAGCGGTGAACAACCTCCGCTTCAATGATTACCGGCTCGTGATTATCACCGATGATTTTGTGAACAAGCCGGCCGAGCAGGCCAACATCCTCGAACATTTGCAGAATATGAACATGTCGCAGCGGCGGCGTATTTTTCTCGTGTATGTGGCGGACAAAGCGCGCAGCTTCGATCCGATGGAGGCCTTCGCCAAAAGCGTGAACATGATTGTCGCCAAGGAGGACGCCGCGAAAGAAAACTTTGGCGAAGCGATTGTCCGCGGCGTTCGCGACGGGGACCGTTTCTACAAGGTTTATTTTGAAGTTATGGAAAGCATGGGAAAATCATGAGGATGGAATGGCCAACAAAATAAAAACGCCGATTATTGAACGGTTTTCCGACGGTCAGGTAATAATCACCGAGGGGATTATCAGCACCAAGGCGTATATTATCCAAAAGGGGAAGGTGCGCATCGTAAAGAAAATCGGAAATAAGTCCGTCACCGTTGTTACCTTGGCAGAGGGGGATATTTTCGGGGAAATGGGGCTTTTTCAGGAAACCGTCCGCTATGCAACCGCCATCGCCGTGGGTGAGGTGGAGGTGGGAGTCATTGACAAAAAGCGGTTTGAGGAACTCATGACCCACTCCCCCGATGAAATGAAGGTCATCATTAACGCGGTGATCGACCGCCTGCGCATCACCACAGACAAGCTGACGGTGCTCGGCTTGCAGTGGGAGAAAGCGCGGAAGGTGCTTGACGCCATTTCCACCAAGGAAAAACAACTGTAATGCCTGAATTTGTCTATAAATTCAACACCAAGATCGGCGAACAGACCGGCGAGGTGATGGCCGATACGCTTGCGCAAGCCGAGGCGATGATCAAGAAACTCAAGATCACCCCGACCAGCGTCAAGCAAAAGCCGAAAGACTTGCTCGGCGGCTTTGGCGAGGCCCAGCCGACGAATAAAGACATCGTTATTTTTGTCCGCCAGTTCGCCACGATGATCAACGCCGGCCTGCCGCTGGTGCAATGTCTTGACATCCTCGCTTCCGGCGCCACCAATAAGGTGTTTGGCCGCGCCCTTGTGGATATTAAGGGACGCGTGGAGCAGGGCGATACCTTCGCCGACGCGCTGCGCCGTCATCCCAAGATATTTGATTCCCTTTTCTGCAACATGGTGGAGGCGGGCGAAGTGGGCGGTATTCTGGACGTCATTCTATTGCGCCTCGCCGCCTACATTGAAAAGGCCGCCGCTCTGAAGTCCAAGGTAAAAGGGGCGATGATTTACCCGGTTTCCATCATGGTGGTCGCGGTCGCGGTTGTGGCCTTTTTGCTTGTTTTCATCATTCCCAGTTTCGCCACGATGTTTTCCGAAATGGGGGGGCGCAAACTGCCGGCCATCACGATTTCCATCATTTTCCTTTCCGATACGCTCATTCACCAATGGTACATTTTCATCGCCGGCCCCGCAGCGGTGATTTTCGGCACGGCAAAGTGGTATAAGACCGAAAAAGGACAGGCGGTCTTGGATCGTTTGATATTGAAATTGCCGGTTGCCGGCGACCTGGTTAAAAAAGTTGCCGTTGCGAAGTTTACCCGCACCATGGGAACCTTGATTTCCTCCGGCGTTCCAATCATCGAAGGTCTCAATATTACCGCTAAAACCGCGGGCAATAAGGTGATCGAAACCGCCATTTTTGAGATCATCGATGACATCAAGGCGGGCAAGGGCTTGGCCGAACCATTGCGCACACAGGGGATTTTTCCCCCGATGGTGGTGCAAATGATCGATGTCGGCGAACAGTCCGGCGCGCTTGAAGTCATGCTCGGCAAGATAGCGGACTTTTATGATGCCGAAGTGGACGACTCGGTGAATGCGCTTACCGCCATGCTGGAACCGATGCTGATGGTCTTTTTGGCCGTTGTTGTCGGCTATGTGGTCATCGCCATGTACATGCCGATCTTCCAGATGGGCGCGGGCGCCCACTAACCGGTGGGCATGCCCGCCGTCAAAGGGGGCAGGTTTTCGATGGATACCGAAGCATCCCTTCCCGGGGCGCGGGAACAGGCGGTCATTGTAAAGGCCCTCATCATTTTCCGCCTTGCCGCCATTTCCTTTTTCTTCGTGACGGTGGTCATCTTTCAACTTCAATTTTCCGATTTCATTTTCCCCATACCGCTTTCAGCGCTGATCGGGCTTACCTATCTGTTGAACATCGTCTATCTTTTCATGCTGGGGCGCATCCGCAGCTTCGTTTCCTTCCTGTATTTCCAATTAGCGGTGGATCTTATCATCGAGACCGGCATCATCTACCACACTGGCGGGGTGTACAGCCCCTTTACGTTTCTATACATCCTTACCATCATCTCGTCGGTCATCATCATGCAGCCGGGGGGGAGCTACGTCCTCGCTTCCGGCGCCAGCATCTTGTATGGCCTTCTGGTGACTTTGGAGTTTCACGGCGTGCTGCACCCCGCGCCGCTTATTCACGCCGGCGACCAGGTGTTTCCAACCCAGGAGTACGTCTTCTTCGCCGTGTTGATACATCTCGCCGCATTTTATCTCGTGGCGTTCTTAAGCGATTTTCTGTCCCGCCGTCTGCGCGGCACGCTGCTGGCCCTCGGCACTAAAAGCCGGGATCTCACTTATTTGCAAGCCTTCCACCAGAATGTGGTGGCCAACATGGGGAGCGGTTTCATCGCGCTCGACCTGGACGGTTATATCGTTTCGGCCAACCCCGCGGCCGAGCTTATTTTGGGAATGCGCGCCGCCGACTTTTTGAAAAAAACGCTGCGTGAGGTATTTCCCGCTTTGGAAAACCAAAATGTCCTCCCCGAAAACGATCAGCCCAAAAAGGCCGAGTGGCTTCATGACACCGGCAGTGAAAAGAAAATTCTCGCCGCCACTTCGTCGTTTTTCCGCAATTCCGAGGGCGAGGTGTTGGGGGTCATCATAATTTTCCACGACATTACCCACTTCAAGAAAATGGAAGACGCGATAGCGAAATCGGAACGGCTTGCCGCCGTGGGCCGGATGGCCGCGGGCCTGGCCCACGAAATCCGCAATCCGCTTGGTTCCATCAGCGGCTCGATTCAGATAATGAGGGGAGCGCTGGAGCAGGAGCTGAAACCGCCCCATGACCGGCTGATGGCGATTATCCTGCGCGAGACGGACCGGCTCAACGGCATCATCTCCCGTTTTCTTTCCTATGCGCAGCCGAATACCCGCAAGGTGCCGAACGTGCACCTGCCGTTGCTGATCGCAGACACGGTAGCGATGTTCAAAAATGATCACCGCTATAGCGGCAGTGTGCGCGTGGCCACGAATATTGACGACCGGATTCGGCTGACGTGCGATCCGGAATCGTTCAAACAAGTGTTCTGGAATCTTTTGCTCAACGCCGCACAGGCGATGCCGGACGGCGGCGATATCGTTGTTAGCGCCACGGCGGAAGCGCATTTGGGCGGCGCGGTCAACGAATGCGTTATCACGGTCACCGACAATGGGCAGGGGATGGACGATGTGGAAATATCCCGCATCTTTGAGCCGTTTTACACGACCAAAGAGGGGGGGACCGGCCTAGGGCTTTCGACCGTGCAGAAGATTGTCGAAGACCATAACGGCACCATATCCGTGGACAGCAAAAAAGGGGTATGGACGGCCTTTTTAATCCGGCTCCCGATGAACCCGCTTCCGCCACCATAATATCTTCCCCATTTATCATCGCTCGTGTGCGGAAGCTCGCTTTCAAGTCCTGGCGGCCTTTCGCATGACAAGGCGTTGGGGCAGGGCGGGTTTGTTTGCTTGATATGGCCGAAAGGGGAAAATATGGTGGGCCCACCAGGACTCGAACCTGGGACAGCCCGGTTATGAGCCGGGAGCTCTAACCAACTGAGCTATAGGCCCACATAAAAAAAGAGCGCCGCGCCGTTGGCTGGCGCGGCGGCCCTTATTGATCAGCTTTCTATGAAACTCCGCAACCGCTTGCTTCGGCTGGGGTGGCGAAGCTTGCGCAGCGCCTTGGCTTCGATCTGCCGGATGCGCTCGCGCGTCACCTCGAAATCCTGACCCACCTCTTCCAGCGTGTGCTCGGAATCA